>JAALOD010000099.1:3225-12978 GCA_013372845.1 Candidatus Udaeobacter sp. | reverse complement strand
ATCGGTCTTTATGGACTGCTCGCCTATACCACGCTCAAACGCGTCCCTGAAATCGGTATTCGACTCGCGCTTGGCGCGCGCCCGGCCCAAATCCGCGCGCTAATTCTTTCGCACGGGATGCAATTGCTCTTGATCGGGTCCGTGATCGGTCTGGTTGCCGCCTTTGCCCTTTCGCGCGTGTTGCAAAGCGTGCTTTTCGAAGTCAAGGGGATCGATCCAAGAATTTATCTCGGCGTTGGGCTCATACTTTTCGGCGCCACGCTCGTGGCGGCCTGGATTCCAGCCCGCCGCGCTTCACGCGTCGACCCGATTGTGGCGCTACACACTGAATAGCAGTCGCTTTACGTCGATGAGATTGACATACCGCCGGAAACGCGGTTGAGAGTTAGCTAGTGACAAGGAATCTCAATTGCGGCTGGAACGGCCGCTGCGCCGTGAGGAAATGACCCGGATTCTCATTGCGGATGATCAGCGCGACGTGCTCGAAGCACTGCGCATTTTGCTCAAGGGAGAAGGGTACCAGACGGAAGCGGCAACGTCGTTAGCCGGCATCTTCAACTCGCTTGAAAAGAAGGAGTATGCGCTGTTGCTAATGGATCTGAACTACGCGCGCGATACCACCTCCGGTCAGGAAGGCTTATCAGCGATTCCAAGAATCCGGCAGATCGACAACACCCTGCCAATCGTCGTGATGACCGCCTGGGCAACAGTTGAGTTGGCTGTAGAAGCAATGAAACGCGGCGCGCGCGATTTTGTGACGAAGCCTTGGGACAACCAACGGTTACTCGCAATCGTGAGGACGCAGATTGAGCTCGCTTCGGCGCTGCGTCGCGAACGAAAGCTTGAAGCGGAAAACGAACTTCTGCGCGGCACCATGCCAAGTTTGATCGCGGAGTCTCCTGCAATGCGGCCTGTCATCGAAATGATTTCACGCGTCGCGCCGTCCGATGCCAATATTCTAATCACCGGCGAAAACGGCACTGGGAAAAGCCTGATCGCGCGAGCGATCCATGCCCTTTCGCCTCGAGCATCGCATGCGATGATCACCGTAAATATGGGGGGCTTGTCAGAGACCCTTTTTGAGAGCGAATTGTTCGGCCACGTCAAAGGCGCCTTCACCGACGCGAAGACAGATCGAGCAGGGCGATTCGAGCTTGCCGATGAGAGCGCCCTTTTCATGGACGAGATCGCAAATATCCCGCTTGCTCAACAGGCGAAGCTGTTGCGAGTCATCGAAACGGGAGATTTTGAACGAGTCGGCTCATCTAAAACTTTGCACGCCAACGTGCGCATCATCTCCGCGACAAATTCGAATCTTGAGCACGAAGTGACAGCGGGTCGTTTTAGGCAGGACCTGTTGTTTCGCCTGAATACGATCCAGATTACGTTGCCACCCTTGAGAGAGCGGCGGGATGACATCATGCTGCTGGCCAATAGTTTTCTCGCTCAACACGCGGAGCGCTATCGGAAACAGATTGCCGGTTTCGATGAGACAGCTCGAGAACGTCTGCTACAGCATCGCTTTCCGGGAAATGTTCGAGAGCTCGATCATATCGTCGAACGTGCCGTGCTTATGACGCAAGATCGACAAATCTGCGGAGGCGACCTGGGCCTGGCGAACGACGGCCGTGAACCGCGCAATCTCGAGGAGATGAGTCTTGAAGAAGTAGAGGCATTCCTCATCAAGAAAGCGCTGGCCCGAAACGACGGCAACGCGCGTAAAGCAGCAGAGGCGCTTGGGCTGAGCAGAAGTGCATTCTACCGTCGTCTGCAGCAATATGGTCTCTAAGAGTTGCGGATTGCCCGCCGCGGCGGGTGAACCTGTTGCGGATTGCCTGCTCGCCACAGCCTTGGCGAAGGCCGGCGGATCGTAGTTTTGATGGCCCGCAAACCCAAAGATCCGCATCGGTTTTCCTACGAAGGAAGGCTTACCTGGCTCACACTTGCTGCGGTCGTCCCTGCAATTGTTGTTGCCCTTGCTCTTCTTTGGTTTGGCGATTACAGCGCCAAAGTGCAGTGGACGCTAACGATTCTCATCGTTGGTTGCTTCCTTGTGTTCGTTTCCAGCGCGCGCGAACAGACCATTCGGCCTTTGCAAACCATGTCTAACTTGCTCGCGGCATTACGCGAAGGCGACTACTCCATTCGTGCGAGGGGAGCCCGCGGGGGCAACGCGTTGGGCGAAGTCCTTCTCGAAATTAATTCGCTCGGCGAAACATTGCGCCTGCAACGTCTGGGCGCTTTTGAAGCGACTGCGCTTTTGCGCACGATCATGAGTGAAATCGACGTTGCGGTTTTCACCTTTGATCCCAAACGGCGTTTGCGGCTCGTTAATCGCGCGGGAGAAACGTTGCTGGGTCAGCCGATGGACAAGTTGCTGGGAAAAACGGCGGACGAACTTGCTCTCAACAGATGCCTTGAGGCTAACGAGGACGAACCGCTTACGTTGAATTTCGCTGGGGCCTCAGGTCGTTGGGGTGTCCGGCGAAGCACGTTTCGCGAAGAGGGTTTACCGCACGAGCTACTCGTTTTAACCGACCTGAGTCGGACGCTGCGTGAAGAAGAACGTCGCGCCTGGCAACGAATCGTGCGTGTCCTCGGTCATGAGATGAACAACTCACTGGCTCCTATCAAATCGCTTGCGGCCAGTCTGGAATCGCTCATGCGCCGCGACCCACTCCCACCAGATTGGAAAGATGACGCAAGTGCCGGTTTGCACTCTATCGCGTCCCGGGCCGATTCGCTCAGCCGTTTTCTGCAAGCCTACACGCGGCTGACCAAGCTTCCGCCGCCTCAAAAACAACATGCCGATCTCGGCGAGCTGGTTCAGCGCGTCGTGGACTTGGAACCGAGGCTCAATGTAAAAGTCATGCCAGGTCCGAAAACAGTGATTCGTGCCGACGCAGCGCAGATTGAACAAGCATTGATCAATCTTGTGCATAACGCCGTTGATGCGGCGCTTGAAACACACGGCGAAGTTTCGATCGGGTGGCGCGAGAAAGAAGATGCCGTCGAGATCTTCGTTCAAGACGAAGGGCCCGGGATTATGAATCCTGCGAACCTTTTCGTGCCGTTTTTCACGACAAAGCCGGAAGGCTCTGGAATCGGTCTGCCGCTGAGTCGTCAGATTGCCGAGGCCCACGGTGGATCGCTGGCGCTAACGAATCGGAAAGGCGGCAAAGGTGCGGAGGCTTTGCTGCAGTTGCCGCTCTAGGGCAGAGAGGATCAAAATTGTAGGGCGTTTCTGTGAAACGCCAACACGTGCATCGGCTTCTGACACAGACGCTCTACAGCAGTCCCAAGATTGGGACGGGACTGTCCCAGAACAGGACCGCTTAAAGACGGCGGTAATTCGCTCAATAACGTTAAGTCTCTCTTCCAGTGCGTGTTGTAATGTCGTTCGTCTGGTTGGCACAGACATTGCGATAAGCTGTTGCCGAACAAAACCGAAAGGAAAATATGAAGCCGATCTCAGTAATTGTTGCCAAGAACAACAGATTCCCGTTGATTGACTGCAATTATCGCCCGATGACGCTGGACGGGTTTCGGGGACGATGCGTCACAACCCGGACGCCGCGTTTTTGGAATATCAGCGGTCAGTATTTTCAAAACGAAGCGCGACACGATTTTCTCGTAGAAGCAGTTTGTTTCGCAATCATCGTCATCACGGCAGCCGTGCCTTTGGTAAGCGCGGCAAATGCAGTGGTCGAACTTTGTCGCGCATTTGCTCAGCTTTGATTCAACCGTGGTTCCTCAACGAAAATCAAAAGAAGAAACGATTGTGCGGCCAGCCGGATTCGCGTCGAATCTTTCCTCGATGGACGTACCGCGCGTAGGTATAGCGGCGAAGAAGCGCAAGCGCCGCATCATCATCATCGCTGCCTCCGCGCTTGGTTTGATTCTGGCGACGATAGCCATCTCGCGCTTGAAGCCAGCAGTGCCCAGCATCGATCGCTCGACCGTCTGGATCGATACCGTTAAACGCGGCCCAATGACGCGTCAGGTGCGCGGACTTGGTACGCTCGTTCCCGAAGACATCCGTTGGATCCCGGCAAACACGGAAGGAAGCGTTGAGAAAATTTTGATCTGGCCGGGAACAAAAGTCGAACCCGGTGACGTTATATTAGAGTTGACGAGCCCCGAATTGGAACAGAGCGCGCACGATGCGGAATCAAAAGCGACCGCAGCGGAGGCAGAGCTTACGACTATGCGCGCGACTTTGCAGCGCGAATTGCTTGAACAGGAATCGAAAACAACCGTGGCGCACTCCGCATACGAGCAGGCGAAAATGGAACGCCAAACGAACGATCAGTTGGCAAAGAACGGTCTCGTCGCCGAGCTCGTTTACAAAACTTCGAAGATTAAAGAAGAGGAATGCCAGAAGAGCGATGAGATCGAGCAAAAGCGCTTGGCATTTGCGCGCGATTCGATCGAGCCGCAGCTGGCCTCGAGACAAGCCGCAGTCGATCAAGCCAAACAATTGGCGAAATTGAGACTCGACCAGGTTGAAGCGTTGCATGTGAAAGCCGGAATGTCTGGCGTGTTGCAACAATTGCCGGTGCAAATCGGCCAGCGACTCAAGATAGGGGACAATCTCGCGCGTGTCGCTGATCCAACGAAATTAAAGGCGCAAGTCAAGATTGCTGAGACCCAGGCGAAAGATATTCAGATTAGTCAGAAAGCGGTAATCGACACTCGCAATGGTACGGCGAATGGTCATGTTACGCGCGTCGATCCAGCAGTGGAGCAGGGGACCGTAACCGTCGAGGTCGCCTTCGATGAGCCGCTGCCGAAAGGCGCGCGACCCGATCTCAGCGTGGACGGAACAATCGAGCTCGAACACCTCGATGACGTCGTTTATGTGGGCCGGCCAGCATTCGGCCAGGAGAACAACACGGTCGGAATGTTTAAGCTCGTCAATGGCAACGGGGAAGCAGCGCGCACACCGGTCAAACTTGGTAAAAGCTCGGTCAACACGATTGAGATTCTAAGCGGCCTCCAACCGGGAGATCAGGTGATTCTCTCCGATACCAGCGCATGGGATGGGCACGAACGTATTCGACTCAACTAATCAGCAATCAGAAATCAGTAACTCGATCATGAACAACGGATCAGATCCTCTCATACGACTAAACAGCGTGACGAAGGTGTTTCTCACTGACGAGGTAGAAACGCATGCGTTATCCGGTATCCACCTGGACATTCGGCCTGGCGAATATGTTTCCATAGCTGGACCATCGGGCTGCGGCAAGACGACCTTGCTGTCAATTCTCGGGTTGCTCGATACTCCTTCGGACGGCAGCTACTCGCTGAAAGGACACGAAGTTGCCAATCTTTCGTTCGCCGACCGCGCGCGGATTCGCAACCGCGAAATCGGTTTCATTTTTCAAAGCTTTAATCTCATAGGCGATCTCAGTGTCTTTGAGAACGTTGAGTTACCGCTGACTTATCGCGGAATGGCCGCCAGCGAGCGCAAGTCGTTTGTCACCGGAGCTCTGGAGCGCGTGGGAATGGCACATCGCGCAAAGCATTTGCCAAGTCAGCTCTCCGGCGGCCAACAACAACGGGTGGCTGTCGCCCGGGCTCTCGCGGGCAGGCCGGCCATTCTGCTGGCAGACGAACCCACGGGCAATCTTGATTCGCGCAATGGCGAAGCGGTGATGCAACTGCTCAAGGAATTGCACCAGAACGGGGCCACCATTTGCATGGTCACACATGACGAGCGCTTCGCTCAGCATGCCGATCGCACGGTTCACTTATTTGATGGCCGTGTCGTTGAAGACAGAATCGCCGCCTAGAGGCTTATGAATGATCTAAGATTTGCGTTGCGACAACTCCGCAAGTCGCCCGGATTTACTTTTCTCGCGCTGCTCACGCTCGCAGTCGGTATCGGCATGAACACCGCTATTTTCAGTTTAATACAGGACCTTTTCCTGCGCGGCCTGCCCTTTTCCGAGCCGGAGCGTGTCGTGCGCATTTACGGCGAGTCGAAAGAGCGGGATTTGAAACAGATGCCGTCTTCAGTGCCGAAGTTCTGGCATTACCGCGACGGACAAACCGTTTTCTCGAGCATCGCTGCGGATTGGGGCAACGGCTTCATCATGACAGGATCGGGCGAGCCGATTCAGTTACTCGGAGGCAACGTGACCGCCAACTATTTCGAGTTGCTTGGCATCCATCCGATTCTTGGCCGCAATTTTCTGCCTGAGGAAGAGAGCAAAGGCGACGTCGTGATGGTGACAGAAAATTTCTGGCGCAAACGCTTTGCCTCCGATCCGACGATTCTCGGCCACAACATTACACTGAACGGAGTGCCCACCACTATCATCGGGGTGCTGCCGAACCTGCCGATTTCGTGGTTCGGGCGTGACTCGGAGATTTTTGTCAACAAACCGTTCGAGCCGTCGGGCATTACGAAAGATCGCTTGATGCGCGGCGTGAGCTTCATGCGCGTGACGGCGCGGTTGAAACCTGGCGTTTCAGTCTCACAGGCGCAGGCGGCGATGCCGGCATTACTCCAAAGCTACAAAGAGCAACACCCGGAAACGGCCGACAACACCTGGTCGCCGTACCTGGTCTCAGCGGCGGAAGATGTCACCGGAGATTTGCGTCCGGCTTTCCTGACACTGCTTGCGGCAGTGAGCGCGGTATTGCTCATCGCGTGCAGCAATGTCGCGAACTTGTTGCTAGTGCGCTTCACGGGACGCAAGCGCGAGATCGCGTTGCGCATGGCGCTCGGTGCGGAGCGGCGCGGAATCGTGCGCTTATTCGTTTTCGAAAGCACGCTGGTCAGCGTGATCGCAGGCATGATTGGATTGGGTTTGGCGCTCTGGACGGTATCGGTCGTTCCGAAATTGGCTGGTCAAAACATTCCGCTCGAAAGCGGAGTAAAACTGCAATTGCCCGTGCTCATTTTCACGCTGGGACTATCGCTCATTACCGGCCTGCTCATGGGCCTCTATCCGGCGTGGCAAAGCTCGCGCGCCGATCTGGTCGATGGGCTTAAAGAGGGCGGACGCGGAACGAGTGGCAGTCGCGGTCAACATCGTTTCCGCCGCGGTTTGGTCGCTGGGCAAGTTGGATTATCGGTTGTGCTCCTGGCCGGAGCGGGCATGCTGGTTTCCAGTTTTGTCCGGCTGAGCCGGCAGGAACCCGGCTTCCGGTCAGAACGAGTTTGGGCGGGAGGAATCGGTCTTCCGCCTGCGCAATATCCGGATCCGGCAACCCGCGGCCGTTTCGCCGAGCGCTTGCAAACCGAATTGCAGACCGCTCCCGGAGTCGAAGCCGCAGCTATTGCGGATGCTGTTCCGCTCTCCGGAAATTCTTCGCGATCGCCTTACGCACGCGCGGACGGGAACCCGGTCCCGGTCAACCAGCGGCAACTTGGGCTGACACGAAGCGTTTCGCCCGGATATTTTCGGACGCTCGGGATCTCGCTCCTTTCCGGCCGCGATTTCACCGAGCAAGATAAGGTGGACTCGCGGCTCGTCGTGATTCTGAGCAACTCAACGGCGAAAAAACTTTTTCCGAACGAAAATCCCATCGGACATCAGATTCTTTTCGGCACTGACAACGGTAACGGGCTTCCGGCGGAAGTGATTGGCGTGGTCGGCGACGTTCGCTCCCAACAGCTGTCCAAAGCGAACGACGTGGAATTTTATCGACCGTGGCCGCAACGCAGCGCGCCATTTCTCAACGTGGTCGTGCGTAGTGCGACCAAACCGGAGGCGACGGCAGGGATTGTGCGTGCGGCCCTGAACAAGATCGACAACGGGTTGCCGATTCTGCAACCCAGCACGCTCGATGCCATCGTAACACAATCGCTCGGGCAAGAGCGATTGACGATGACGTTGCTTGGTGTCTTCGCCGGCATCGCCTTGCTCCTCGCAGTCGTTGGAATTTATGGCGCCGTTGCTTATACCGTCGAACAGCGCACCGGCGAGATTGGTGTGCGCATGGCGCTGGGCGCGCAGACCCACGATGTATTGAATCTGGTCGTACGGCAGGGGATGAATCCGGTCATCCTCGGTTTGATTTTTGGTCTGGCTGGAACATTTGCCGTCGGCCGTTTGCTGGCGGCTCAACTTTATCAGATTTCACCCTACGATCCGTTGTTACTGGGCGCGACCGCGATCGTTCTGGCTGTCGCCGCGCTACTGGCGTGCTTGATTCCGGCGCGCCGCGCCACGCTTGTCGATCCGATTCAAGCACTACGCTCCGAGTGATATGAATGATCTAAGGTTCGCTTTGCGCCAGCTCCGCAAATCGCCTGGATTTACATTTGTCGTGGTCATCACGCTGGCCCTGGGTATTGGCGCCAACGCCGCCATCTTTACGCTCGTGCGCGGCGTTCTCATCAAGCCTCTGGTCAATCGCGACGAGGACCGGCTGATTTATATCCGGCAAAGCGCGCCAGGCATGGGCCAGGAAAACAGCACCTGGTCGATGCCGGAAATTGGGGACTTGAAGGAGCGGGTCAAGACCCTCAGCGAGTTTGGCGATTTCTCCACAATCGCCTTCACCCTCATCGGGCTCGGCGAGCCTCGCGAAGTCAATGGCGGAGTGGTCAACGGGAGCTATTTCGATGTGATGGGTCTGCATCCGGTTCTCGGGCGGCTCATCAGCCCGGAAGATGACGGCCCGAAGGCCGCTAGTGTCCTTGTCCTCACCTATCGTTTCTGGTCGGACACTCTCAATCGAGATCCTTCTGTGATTGGCAAGACCGTTCAACTTGGCGAGCGTTCCGCCACAGTCATCGGCGTGCTCGAGCCTTGCGTCCCGTATCCACAGGAGACCGAAATTATCGCGAACGTCGCCAGCAGCCCGCATCATCTTTCGGCCACGATGGTCACCGAGCGTACCCATCGCATGACGGAACTTTTCGCGCGTCTCGCTCCTGGAACGACGCTCGAGCAAGCTCGCGTCGAATTGCGCTCCGTGTACGCGACGATGAAAAAGGATCATCCGGAGGCGTACTCGAGACAGGGAGACTTTCAGATTTCCGCCAAGCTGCTTCGCGACCAGATCACATCGGGCGCGAGGACCGTGCTCCTCGTTTTGCTCGCCGCGTCAGTGCTCGTGTTCGTCGTCGCGTGCTCCAATGTCGCGAATCTTATTCTGGCGCGGACCGTTCGGCGCGAACAGGAATTGGCCGTGCGGACCGCTCTTGGCGCCAGTCGGAGCGCGCTCCGCCGCATGTTGCTGGCCGAAAGTCTTCTGCTCTGCGGCGCCGGCGCGGCGCTTGGGGTGTGGAGTGCGCTATTTCTGGTTGACGTGCTGGCGCGTTACGCGTCGCGCTTTTCCGTCCGCGCTCTCGATCTTACAGTCGATTCCAGCCTGCTGTGGGTGGGCGTGGCGCTCACCATTGTCGCCGCGGTGATTTTGGCTTTTGTCCCGCGCTTGCCTGATGATGCCTCCGGTGCGCTGCACCTCTCGAGTGGCAGCGTTCCAATCACCGGCAGCAAGGGCCGCCAACGCATATTCGTCATCACGCAAATCGGCGCATCATTCATATTGCTGGCCGGCGCGAGTGTGGTGGTCACTACGCTGCTTGCGCTGCAAAGGACGGAGACCGGGATGGACTCGCGTCATGTCCTCGCCATCAACGTGCCCGCTGTGTTTTACGGAAAGACACGCCAGCAACTTGTCGATTTTTATAAGGAAGTCATTCGTCGCATTGATGCGCTTCCGGGCGTGAATAAAACCGCCTTTGGGATGGTTGCTCCCTGGCGCGATGCCGGCTCCGGTCCCACT
>JAALOD010000099.1:0-3125 GCA_013372845.1 Candidatus Udaeobacter sp. | reverse complement strand
AACAGCAAGGGTCCGCCGGAATTGCAACGCATCATCGGCGTCACCGCTGATATCGACGACGTGCATCTCGTTCCGCAGCCAACCGTCACCATTTACAACACCTTTGAACAAGGTCCGCTCTATCGCGGCCGCCTTTTCATCCACACAAGTGCAAATCCCTATTCGTTGGTCACGCCGGTCACGCGGATCATTCGCGAGATGTCCGCGGATCAACCAATTGAGCGGGCCGCTACGCTCGAAGACGCCCGCGCTGAAGTGCTCACCCCGCAGCGTTTGAACTCGGTGGTGTTTGGCGTGTTTGCCGCAGTCGCATTGTCGATTGCTGTGGTCGGTGTCGCAGGCGTGCTGGCGTTTTCTGTCAGCGCGCGCACGCGGGAGTTCGGCATCCGGCTGGCGCTTGGATCGCAGCCGCAGCGTCTTTTCAAAGATGTCATCACCGAAGGCGCCGCAATGGCTGCGGCTGGCATCATCGCGGGCGCGGTATTCGGATTCGTCCTGGCGCGTGTGGCGGGCAGCTATTTCCCAGACGTAACGATGCCTGGCGTTTTGCCAGTGTCCGTCTCTGCGTTTGTGCTGCTGGCGGTGGCGGTGGCCGCGTCGATGCTACCCGCCGCCCGCGCGGCCCGGGTCGATGTTATTCAAGCGTTGCGCGCGGAATAATATGAATGATCTAAAATTGGCTTTTCGCCAGCTCCGCAAATCGCCTGCGTTCACTCTGGTTGCTGTCCTGACGCTTGCACTCGGCATCGGTGCGAACACGGCCATCTTCTCCGTCGTAGAAGGCGTGCTTCTCCGTCCACTGCCTTTCCCGCGCGCTGAACAACTCGTTAGGATCTACGAAGCCCTGGATGAAAATGGCGCGCGTTCGGCGTCGCTGAATCTGAGCGATCGCACGGTCGCGCGGTTCCGCGAGTTCGGCCGCGAGATTTTCGAAGATGTTGCTGGTGGGACCGGCGGCGCTGCAGTCGTTGGCGTGAACGGTGGTTCGCCTGTTCAGACGGTTCCTGCCGCGCAGGTCACTTCGAACTTTTTCGATGTGCTCGGATTGCCGCCTGCGCAGGGTCGGAATTTCACCGCAGAAGAAGGACTCAATGCCGCCGCGAGCGTCGTAATCGTCAGCGACGACTTTTGGCGCAACGCGCTGAACGCGCGCCGTGACGTGCTCGGCAGCGCGATTGTGATCGACGGAACGCCGCGCACGATCATCGGCGTGATGCCGAAAGCATTCCGGCATCCTTATCGTGCGAATCTGTGGCTGCCACTTGTGCTTCAGCCCGACAATCCGGCGACGATTAACAACCATTATCTCTATGGCGTTGCGCGACTGCGTCCAGGCGTCACTCCTGAGAAAGCAGAAGATGCAGTGAAGCGCATGTGCGCAACAATCAATCGCGACGATCCGAATCCGGCAAATGCGCGCTCTGCTTACATGCCACGGCTGCGCGAGAGCTTCGTAATGGATTTGCGCCCGAAAATTTTAGTGATCGTCGGTGCTGCGATGTGCGCACTTTTGATTGCCGCGGTGAACTTTGCCGGTCTGCTGCTCACTCGTGTCATCGAGCGGGAAGGGGAGTTTGCCTTGCATGCTGCGCTCGGGGCGAGCAGGAAACGACTCGTCAGGCAACAGCTCACCCAGGCGCTCCTGCTCGCTTTCATCGGGACCGCGCTCGGTCTGCTCATTGCAATCTGGATTACACCAATGCTGTTCGCGCTCAGCCCCGAAGGCGCGGACGCAACCGGCAGCGCGATGCGTGAATTCGATTACGCCGCGCGGCTTGATCTGCCGGTCTTCGCCTTCGCTGCTGGAGTATTCGCACTCGTCGGTTTGGGTTTCGGTTTGCTGCCTGCCGCGCGTGCATCGCGGACCGATTTACGCAGCGCGATGAGCGTCACCTCACGAGGGGCAACACTCGACCGGAATACGCGCAGATTGCTCGGCTTGTTCGTCGTCATCGAGCTCGCGATTGCCGCTGCGCTCTTAACCGCGAGCGTCACCGCGACGCAGTATTTTCGGAAGCTGATCGAGGAGCCGTGGGGCTTCGAAACGAAAGATCGCCTCGCCTTCAACGTCACCGTTCCTGATCGATTCTTCCCCACGGCCGCGGCGAAACAGAACGCGCTCGAAACTTCGCTCGCACAGCTGCAGGCATTGCCTGGTGTCAAATCCGCCACTGTCGTTTCGCCTTCGCCGATGGACGCGTCGTGGACGTTGATGCTCTTCAACGTCGAAAGCGCGCCTGCACCAGAGCCGCGCGGCGTGTACACGGCCTACTCGCGCGTGCCCGTGGCCGGCTATTTCCAGGACATGGGCCAGCCGTTGTTGCAGGGTCGCGACTTCAACGCGAGCGACACTGCCGACGCGCCGCTCGTCTGCATCATCAGCCAGAGCATCGCGAAACGTTTTTGGCCTAACGATTCGCCGATCGGAAAACGCATCCGCTGGGGGCGACTCGATGGAACTCGCCCGTGGTTCACGATTGTGGGCGTGGTCAGCGATATGAAAGCGATCGCCGATCCGCGCGACGGCGAAGTGCTTGGTATGATTGCGCGGCCGCTGGCACAAATGCTCGTGCACGCGACCACACAGCTCGACGATATCACCTTCGTCCTGCACACCAACGGCCGCTCAGTGAACGAGCCGACGATCCGCGCTGCGGTGGCGCGCGCCAATGCCAATCTCGCCGTGTATAATTTTCTGTCGCTCGAAGATGCCGCCGCTCGCTCGCGCACCACGGAGCGGTTCATCTTCGTTCTCGTCTCATCCTTCGGATTCGTCGGACTCGTGCTCGCTGCCGTCGGTTTGTATGGCCTTCTCGCGCTTCAGGTCGCCTGGCGCGAACGCGAGTTCGGCATCCGCAGTGCACTCGGCGCCACCGCGCGTCAGATAATGCAGCTCGTCGCCCGACAAGGCGCAATTTTGCTTTTGTTAGGCTTCACTGCCGGCGCGCTCACGACGTACGGAGTCGTGCGCCTGCTGCGAAATCAATGGACTGAAATGCCCACGCCGAATCTGATCGCGTGCATTTGCGCCGCGATGGTGCTCGGCATCGCCGTGATGATCGCGTGCTGGTTACCGGCGCGCCGCGCTGCGCGTGTTGATCCTGTTATTGCACTTCGCGCCGAAT
>JAALOD010000098.1:9995-13052 GCA_013372845.1 Candidatus Udaeobacter sp. | reverse complement strand
GCACAAGGCACGTGCGTTATCAGCACGACATCGTCAACGCTTTTTATTGGGGCAGCGAGACCATGAAAGAGGCGCGTCGGTTATCGCCCGACGAAGCGTCTGCTAATTCATTGACAGGATTCGGCCGCGGTTACCTGGCGCTCTACGACCGGGTGAAGCATAGGGCGTACAATAACGATTATGGTCTCGACTATCCGCCGCTGCGACTTCTGGTCATGGCAATCTGGGCAAGGCAGGTGCGCAACCAATTCCCCGGCGTCGATGACGGGCATCCCAAGCTGGTGAACCCATTACTAAAGATCAATCTCTTATGCGAATTGCTTTCCGCAGTGGCGATCTTCTTTCTGGTTCGCTTCTGTCTACAGCGACAGTCGCACGTAACACAGTCCTCTTTGCTTCGTAGCTTGCCGGTACAACATCGCGCTTCAATTTGCGGCCTTGCCGCAGCGAGCGTGGCATGGCTTGAGCCGTCTATGATTCTTGATGCGCACGGTTGGCCTCAATGGGACGTATGGATCCTGCCATTTTATCTGTTCGCTGCCCTCGCAGCGCTCAAAAATCGCTGGTTCGTATGTGGTTGTCTGTTGGCCGCAGGCGCAATGTTCAAGGGACAACTGTTATTTGTAGCGCCGTTTTTTGTTCTTTGGCCGCTGTTGCAAAAACGATGGAACCGCGCGCTGCGTGTGCTTGCAGGATTCATAGCGACGGCGGCGCTAATCGCATCGCCGTGGCTTCTGAGGACGCCAGCGGCCTGGATCGCACTTGTCGCTGTCACTGGCTTCAGCTGGTTGTTGTCTCTGCAACGCGAGTTACCGCATCGAGGCGCGTGGATCAGCGGAATCGCCGGATGCGCCGCATTTGTGATTGGCGTTTTCGCGGGTGGAAGTTTCGCGTGGCTGCGCGTCGGTTTTCTGTATGGCAGCGAGCATTACCCTTACCTTGTCATCAGTTCGTGTTACAACCTTCCGTCGCTTCTCTCCAAGCTTGGTTGGTCATTGAAGGATCCGTTTTCGTCGGTTCAATTTGGATCTCTGGATTTCCATGTCACGCTGCAATGGACCCTGCGACTGCTGTACCTTGGTGCACTCACAGCATGCGCGTACGGCGCCTCGCGACAGGTTCGCGATCGCGACCCTCGGATCTTGATTGCCATCACGGCTCCGTGGCTGCTGATGTTTGCTCTACTGGGTCAGATGCATGAGCGCTACCTCATGTGGGGCGCAGTGGTCAGCGCCGTCGCGCTGGGGGTCAGCCTCAGACTGAGCCTTATTCATTTCATTATCTCAGCAGCAAGCACAGCGATGATTGTGAATGTGATGCTGATCGATAAGAAACTCGAAGCGACGCTTTGGGCGATTGATCTTCTCAAGCAGATCCGATCGTGCGCATCGGGCGTAGTGCTCGCGTGCGTGGCCGTTTACCTGTGGAAAACATTACCGATGCCGGTTTTCCAACGTCGAGCGGCTCGCTCAACAGAGACGCCTTCGCTCTCGTTGGGACCGGAGCCGGAGGAAGCCTGAAACCCGTTTCACAAAGCTGCAGCGGTACCGAACATTTTTCCAGAGACCACCGCAGGCTGAACGAAGATGATGTAAGCCATCGTGAGAAACGTCGTCACGCCAGCTAATATTTCTGTACGAACAGTGGTCTTGTTTTCAGAGAGTTTGAATAGGCGCTCGATCATGGACGAATGCCAATACTACCGGGCCAGTCAATCTGAGGAGAGAACGGCCTGAGGGCAGGCCATCTCCAACATTGATCCTCGATGCAACGCTGATGGAGCCGGGCCGCCTTCGGCCCGCAAGGATAAGTAACATAACCAGGCCGTTACTCCGCGTTAACTCTCCAGAGAATGAACTGAGCCTGGGTAAATCCGATTTCAAGTTCGGTTATACTGCGAAGACGAATTATTGCCGTGCCAGCCGCCGAAACAGAAGCCAACCAAGTATGATGAATAGAACATTCGGAAACCAGACCAGCAGTTCCGGGTGGGCATGCGGATTTCCACGCAGGGTATCGCCGATGATAACAAAGAGAAAATAGGTCGTAGCGACGATCAAACCCATGGCGAACCCGATTGAGGTCTCCCGACGGTGCGCCGTGACGCCAAGCGGCACGCCGATAATCGCGAACGCAACGCACGCAAACGGAAATGAAAACCGTTTATTGATTTCGGTGCGGCTGGCGCTGCGCTCGCGTGTGTCCTCGCTTTTCAATTGTTCCAGCAATTGTTCGATCGACAACGCAGACCGGCTCGGTCGTTTTTTCTCTTTCTCGTAAAGTTCTTCGAGACTGATGGGGAGCGTCCCTTCCACCATATTGATTCCGTCGCGTATCTTTCGCAGGTTGGCAGGATCCCTGGCGTCGCGCTCCTGATAACGCGCCTGGTAGAGGTGCATGAGAATCTGCTTGTTCGCCAAATCGGCTTCGAGCATGCCGGTTCGCGCGTAAGTCACCTTCACGGGCAGCGAGTTCTGGTTCAGTTCGAACACGGTGATGTTCTCGAGTTTATTACCCTCCTTTTTCCCAACATAAATTTTGCGCCCGGGAAACTGATCGATCACCTGATCGCTGCCAAAGAGTGCCATCGGATTGCGAGTGGCGAGATCGAAAATGGTGCTGCGCAATTTTTCCTGCGCTGCCGGCGCAACCTGCACATTGAGCCAGAGACAGATCACAGTGCACGCCAATGCCACGCCCCAAAGCGAAACGCACACGCGGGGAACGCTCACACCATTTGCGCGCAACGCGATCAATTCGTTGTCCGCGGACAGCCGTCCGAACACGAGCAGGATAGCGGTCAGCAATCCCCAGGGAATCGTGAAGATGAGTGAGAACGGCAGCACGTAGGCTATGAAAGTGATCAGGTATTCCATCGGCACGTCGTGATTCACCAGCAAAGGAAGGAGCTTGCGGAAAATATTTCCCACCACGAGCACAAGGCTCAGCACGGCGATGGCGAACAACACGTTCACGATCAGCTCGCGACTGACAAATCGATCGATCAACTTCATCTTCTGGCGCACACGTTAGCACAAATTGCTGCGGTCGCCGCCG
>JAALOD010000098.1:0-9895 GCA_013372845.1 Candidatus Udaeobacter sp. | reverse complement strand
CCGAAACGGCTGTGGCGACGTCATGACCTAACGGATCGGTGACTTTTGCAATGCGCAGAAGCCTGCTCCGCTCCGCCTTCCCTTGAACAAGGGAGAGGGTAGGGTGAGGGTTCCGGTCAGCTGTGAGCAATGCAAAATCGCGAATCCCCTCACCTCCATCCTCTCCCCTTTTGCAAAGGGGCGAGGCGGCCCAATTCCCAGCCAATCCCGCTCAGTCGCATAGGTGCATCCGACCCTTTGTTACTACATTTCTTTTCATAGCGTTATTTTGCATAATAAGTTGCGCAACCATTTCACACCATGAATTTTCCGAACCCTTCGCTGGATGGCAGACCAAAAGCGGTCAGCTCATGTATCGCGCGCCAAACACGACGCTCATTGGCGAGGTGCTTGTTCGCTTTTCTAAAACCGGCGACTTCGAATTAACGCTTTCGAAAGGCCCCGGAATTACGCTGCTTTCGCTGCGGCAGGATGCGACCTTCGCTGAAGTCAAAGGAGGATTGGCCGGCCACGGATGGTCGGGCCCTGTAGACCAAGCCCCGTCGCAGCTGCGCGGCTGGCTTGGGTTACGAGATCAATTCCTTCACACCCCGAACCAAAAGACCATGCGATACGCCGCCGGCAACGAGACATTCGTGTTCCGGTTTTGAAAGCGCCCAATGGCGATTGAGGGGGGAGCTCTGCGACGTCTCACTGTGCGGGCTCGCGGAATTCGCACCTTCGGCGAAAGGTTCTGAACCATCGTCTTCGGAGAAGCCGATCCACCAAAGGCACAAAGGGTGGACCGCGTTGTCCTCAACGCGTTGGCAACATTGCGTTCGCTACAGCATTGGCATCCTGGCGTCGATTCGTGTTCAATGATGGCTCGTTCATGCGCATCAGTGATTTCATCGCCCGAACCGTAACCCAGCGCCGCGCGCTGGTGTGGGGCGGCGTTGCTGTTCTGACTGCTGCTTGTATCGCAATTCTCGTTAGGTCGCTCCAGCTTGATTCCGAAATCTTCAACGTTTTGCCCGGTAAGTTTTCGTCGGTGCAAGGTCTGAAGATTTACGATCGCGATTTTGAGCAAATACGGGAGCTGACGTTCGCGCTCCAATGCGAGCCGAACGACGTAGATAAACTGGAGGAGTTCGCGCCAGTGTTCGCCGAAAGATTGCGGCAGCAGGCGTGGTGCACACGCGTGCTCGCCGGTTCGCCAATGTCCACGCCTGATGGAATCCGGGATCTTCAATCAATCGCGGTTCCCTTACTTCTCAATCTGGAGCCAAACGCCTTCCGCGAGACCATGTCCGTGCTGCAACCGGAGAGAATTCGCGATCGGCTTCATCGCTTGCGCCAACAGATCGAAGCGGGCTCGCCGCGCCCCGAGTTCGAGCTTTCGTTCGATCCCCTGGGCCTGATTGCGCCGGCGCTGAAGCCTTTTGCGGAAAGCACGATCATTGAGCAGGAGCAACCGCTCACGTCGCCAGATCGCACGATGCGAGTTTTCCTGGTGGAAACGAACCAGCAGTCCATCAGCGCCTTTGAATGCCAGCGTTTGATGCGCGAAGTAAACAGGTTTCGTGCAATCGCCGCCGAGGGATGGAATGGCGGTCCGTTGCAAGTCCTCGTGACTGGGCGCTCGGCCTTTGCATCGGAAATTTCGCTGAGCATGCGCTACGACGTCCTGGCGACGTTGCTTGGCTCGGTGCTGCTGGTAGGCACGATTTTCTTTGTTGGTTTTCGCCGTTGGCTTCCGCTACTGGGAATGGCACTATGCCTTCTCCTCTCCTGCCTGGTTGCTCTAACTCTGGGGCAACTCCTTTTCGGGCGACTCAGCATGATCAGCGTTGGTTTTTGCGCGATTCTCGTCGGCCTTGGGGTCGACTTCGCGATTCTTATCATCGGGCGTTATCATCAGGCGCGCTCCGATGGAGAACGGCATCCGCAAGCAATCGCAACATCGATAGCAAAACTTGGACGCGCGGTTTTCTTCGGT
Source organism: Candidatus Udaeobacter sp. (assembly GCA_013372845.1). Taxonomy (GTDB): domain Bacteria; phylum Verrucomicrobiota; class Verrucomicrobiia; order Chthoniobacterales; family UBA10450; genus Udaeobacter. The sequence continues at coordinate 7,917 of JAALOD010000098.1, read as the reverse complement.
GCGCTCACCACGGCCGTCGGTTTTCTTGCCCTGGTCCTGAGTGGCTCCATGGCCTTCTCGGAGTTGGGCGTGCTAATTGCCATCGGCATTTTCGTCGCCGGACTGTTTATGTGTTCGATTTTGTTTTTGTTTGTTCGGGAACGAGAGGCGGCAATTCCTAATGATTGGCTTTTCCAAAGCGTAAGAAAGTATGTGCGCTGGACCGTGCGAAGGCCCATGCCCATGCTGATTTTCTCAAGTGTTGTTTTGCTGGTCCTGACCGCGATCGGTTTTTCGCCCATTCCGCCGATTCACTTCGAAGCCAGCGCACGTTCGCTGCAGCCGAAGAACATTAGCGCAAGCCAGGCGCTCGAGAAAATCATGCACACAATGCCGGTGCGTTGGGAGCCCGTGTTGGCAATTGTACGTGCGGAGAATCCGCAGGAGCTGCACGACTACTGGCAGAAAATTGTCGCCCATTGGCGCGAGCTCCAGGCCGCCGGAAAGATCAAGGGCTTCTCCACTCCGGCCGCGCTTTGTCTTTCCCCAGATTGGATGGAAACAAATCGGCGACAGTTAAGCACGATCAATTTCCTGGCGGCACGCGAGACATTGGAACAAACTCTGGACGCTGAAGGTTTCAGTCGGGATTCGTTCGCGCCAGCGTTCACCCTGCTTGATGACTTGCAGCGTCTTACCAATCCCAACTTACCTCTGCCAAACTGGCGCGACCAACTCCCCAAATCATCCAGCTGGTGGTTCCTGGTTGATCGCTACTTTGGCAACGATCCGACGTTGACCATCGGATTCGTTACAACCACCGAACCGATCCTGGCTCACGCCCAAAGCAAAGACCTGGAACGCGACCTGCCAGTAGCCGGGGTTCCCATGATTCTCTCAGGATGGAGTTATGCGCTCGCTGACCTGCTGCCGTGGTCGCATCACCAACTGCTGATCATTAGTGCGTTAATGGCGATCTTCGACATCTCGCTTCTTGCCCTTTTGTATCGGAATTTTCGTTTGTGGATGATCCAGGTCGTCACACTGGCGTTCGGGATTGGAGCCATGATTGCCTCAATGAAGCTGTTGCACATCAATTTGAATCTCCTCAATGTGCTTTCGTTCCGTCTTGTTCTGGCAATCGGCGTGGACTACGGGATATATGTTGTACTGGTGTGGCAAAAGGCGCGCGAGATTGAGCATGATGTTGCCGGCGTGGTGAAGCCCGTCCTGCTCGCGGGCTTGACCGCGGTGAGCGGGTTTGGTTCGCTCGCCCTTGCGCAAAACCCAGCGCTCACCGGTCTTGGTATCGCATGTGCCATTGGGATCTTCTGGAGCCTGATCGCCACGATTTTCTTCGCTCTCCCGGCAATCGCTGCCACTCGGCCAAAAACTTGACACGCGAATCGCGCGGACCCTCATGCCACACTTTCGGACTGGTGAAACGCTGCTAAACTGGTAGCAAAATGCGCCTCCGCAGGTTGCTGTGGTTTAACGCAGTGTTTTCCATCATGCCCGTTGCGCTTTTGGCCGGCGCCGTCGTCGAAGGGCGCGTAGAACTACCGAAATCGCATTCGGCGCCCGTTCAGGCCAAGAGATACGAAATCGTCACCAAAGCCGGGGTACTTTCCACGCAGCCGCCGCTTGCGGTGGTTTACCTCGACGGTGCTTTCCCGCGTCCAGCTTCGCTCCCAACGAAAGAAGTCGAGCAAAAGGATTTGACGTTCATTCCAGCGCTTCTCCCGATACGAGTTGGAACCAGGGTTGAATTCCCGAACCTTGACGACACTTATCACAACATCTTTTCCTACTCGCCCGCCAAGCGGTTCGATCTTGGCCGTTATCGCGCGGAGGAACGCCCTATCCCGGCAGAAGTTTTCGATAAGCCGGGCCTGGTCACACTGCGGTGCGACATTCACGACCATATGCGCGGGCTGATCCTGGTATTGAATACTTCGTATTTTGTGATGACAGACACAGACGGGCACTTTCGATTAAGCGGACTTCCTGCAGGTCGTTACACACTTAAGGCCTGGATCGACAGCAGGACTACGCGCGAGAAACCTGTAGAGCTGAAAGACGGCCAGACACTGCACGTTGATTTCCCATGAGATCAGCGGTCCAAGCGAGAGACGAAGGTGTAGCAAGCTTTCGAACTCGGTTGTTCACCGCGATAATGGTTATCGTAGTAACGCTGACCGCACTTGGTTTTTACCTGGCGCAACGCAAGGTCACCGCCGACGCGGAACGAAATTTGCAGGAGAACTTCCAGGCCGAGATTTCCTCGCTGCACAAGGTCGAAGAATTGCGCCATGCAGCCCTGGCGGAGCGCTGCAACATCCTTGCTGCCAAGCCACGGATCCATGCGGCTATTGAAGATAACGCAATCGACCTGCTGTATCCCAGCGCGAAGGACGAGCTGCGGGATCTGATGGAAGGCGACGAACCGCCGCCGGAACAGGCCGCGCGATCGCTGCATGCGAGATTTTATCGGTTTCTCGACAGCACAGGCGCGGTGATTAAGCCGCCAAATACCTACGACGTGGGTGAACTGGATCCGAAAACGGAAGAGCAACTGGCTCTGAGCAGATTGCCCGACACGCAACAAATCGGTTACATCCGGGAAAGTAGCGAGGCCGACAGAGGAACCATCGACGAAGTGATAGCTGTGCCGATCTTCTCGAGCTACACGGGCGACGTTATCTCCGCGCTCGTCATCGGGTTCAAACCGCTTGAGCTTGAAGAGAAAAACGCTGAGGTGGGAATGAGAAGTGGCGTCTGGGTTAATGGCCACCTGCATTTGCCCTCGCTCCCGAAATCTGCGCAAGCATCGCTCAGCGAAAAGATAGCGAGTTCGGTCGCGAATTCTGATCGCGAGCAAGACAACTTTCGCGTCAATGTTCATGGCGCACCCCAGCTCTTGTTTTACAAACGGCTTAATCCTGGGTCGCTGTTTCCAGCCGCTTACGAAATTTGCGTTTATCCCCTCGCCTATTCGATGGCTCAACTGCATCGTCTCCGTTGGCAAATTGGCGGCGCAGGCGCGTTGCTTTTATTAGGCGGTTTCATCGCAAGCCATGTGGTAGCACTCAGGTTTTCGGCACCCGTGAAAAAACTCGCGCTGGATTCGGAGGAGAATCGCGCGCAACGAAAACGCGCCGAAGCAGCACTTGCTTCGACCACACAGGAATTGGAAAGATCGACACGATATTCTGCCGATGCGTCTCACCAGTTGAAAAGCCCGGTCACCGTCCTTCGCATCGGCCTGGAAACTTTGCTGACGCACGAAGGCTTCAAGCAGGAAGTTTACGAAGAGTTATCCGCCCTGCTCCATCAAACGCATCGTTTGACCGGCGTGATCGACGATCTGCTTCTTTTGTCGCGCATGGATGCTGGACATCTTCAAATTGCCTCCACACCTGTGAATCTTAGTCAGCTCGTCGATGAGTGGCTCGATGATATTAGCGCGCTTCCCGATTCGCCTGATGTGAAAATCGAGAAGGAATTTGCCGCCGGTTTATTTGTGGCCGGAGAAAAACGGTATACCTCCCTCATTGTGCAGAATCTCCTTGAGAACGCACGAAAGTACAACCGGCCCGGTGGGCTAATCCGAGTGAGCGCATCACGCGCTGGCGGGATCAGAAATGTTGTGCTGAGCGTTGGGAACACGGGCCGAACAATTCCGCCCGGCGAAAATATCTTCGAGCGTTTTCATCACCGCTCGACTCCCTCAGCCGCGTCGGGTCACGGGATCGGTTTAAATTTGGCGCGCGAGCTCGCCAGACTGCACGGGGGCGATTTATGCCTGGTTCGCTCGGAAAACGATTGGACTGAATTTCAAGTGCGCTTTCCTGCTGCGGACGGTGTTAATGCTGTTGCATGAAGCTGCGCGCCCTCAGCCTGTGCGTCTTTGCCTGCACAGCCTGCGCCTTTGACATCGATGATTTTTTCGACCAGGTCGACAACGCGCTTACCGCCTCGGCATTTCATGATAATCTGCGCGTGCGATTGAGCGGGACTCTCGATTTGGAAATCTATCACTTCGAGCAGCCGGCGCCCGGCCTCATCGACAGCAGCATCGACACGCTTTTTAATCCGCGTTTGACACTCTTTCTCGACGCGCAAGTCGGCTCACACATTTATTTCTTTTCACAATCGCGGCTGGATCGCGGTTTTGACCCTAGCGATCACGGCGCTCAAATTCGGCTCGACGAATATGCGCTGCGGGTCACGCCCTGGGATGATGGTCGCTTGACGGTGCAGATCGGCAAGTTCGCGACGGTCGTCGGTAATTGGGTGCCGCGGCATCTCTCCTGGGAAAATCCCTTCATCAACGCGCCGATAGTTTACGAAAACGTCACGCCAATTCGGGACAAGACCGCGCCTTTCTCGGTGTTCGACTTTGTCTACGGGTTGTACTACTACCAAAAGTACGCGTTCAATCCGGTCATCTGGGGACCCAGTTATGCCAGTGGCATTTCTGTATCTGGCCGGGTGGATCGATTTGATTACGCAGTGGAAATGAAGAATGCATCGTTATCGTCGCGTCCCGAATCCTGGAACGTTACCGAGAGTGGTTTCGAGTATCCAACGTTCAGTGGGCGTGTCGGTTTCCGGCCTAACGAGGCGTGGAATTTTGGTTTGTCAGCGAGCGAAGGGCCATATTTTCGGCGTGAAGCCGAAGCGACGCTGCCGCCCGGGCGCGACATTGGCGATTACCGGGAATTTGTTCTCGGGCAAGACGCCAGCTTTGCGTGGCGCCATTTACAGGTATGGGTCGAGTTTTATGAAGCACGTTTCCAGGTGCCCCGAGTAGGAAACGCAGACACCTTTGCTTACTATGTCGAAGCGAAATACAAGTTTACGCCGCAACTGTTCGCCGCGATTCGCTGGAACCAACAACTGTTCGGAGACGTCAGTGATCCGCCCGCCGGGAGCATTCGCTGGAGTCAAGACCTCGCGCGGATTGACTTGGCCGTAGGTTACCGCTTTACATCACATACTCAATTGAAGCTTCAATATAGCTACCAACACGAAACGACCGGCCAAGGCAACGACAATCACTTGGTCGCAGCTCAACTCACGACCCGGTTTTAAGGTCCGTCCCTGTTTAGGAAACTTATGCATATCCTGGTAGTTGAAGATGACGCTGGATTAGCGCGGCGAATTGCCTCGACGCTCACCGAAGCTGGGCACGACCCAATTGTCGTCCACGACGGTGAAAAAGCTCTGGATAAAACAAAGGCAGCGCCGTTCGATTTGATCGTGCTGGATATTATTCTGCCCGGAATGGATGGCTTTGAAGTCCTGCGGCATCTGCGCGCGCAACATCTTGCCAGTCGCGTGCTGATGTTGACCGCACGCGGCGAAGTGAACGACCGTGTTACCGGACTACAACTCGGCGCAGACGATTACTTGCCGAAGCCATTTGCAATGGGGGAACTGGTGGCACGCGTCAATGCGCTGGGACGACGGTATCCGGAAGAACCTACACTCAAGCTTCGTGTTGGTGACCTGACGCTCGATCTGGCAAGCCATGAGGTGCATCGCGGCGCGCGCGCCATTCATTTGTCTGCGCGCGAGCTGATGCTGCTAAAGGTAATCATGCGGGAACCTGGCCGCGTGTTTACACGTACTGAGTTATGCGAACGGGTATGGGAACACCCGCACGAATATGACACCAAGCTGGTGGAAGTTTTCATAGGACGCCTGAGAAGGAAAATCAGCGATCCTCCGCTAATTCATACGGTGCGCCACGTAGGTTACACGATTCACGAATCGTCATAAGCTCCGCCGTTGTTTCGAAGCCTGGCGGCCAAGGGGCAGAACGTTTGACCACTCAGGGGAGTGCGCTTTGATCGCGCGCTCAGACAATCGGTAGAGGTAACAACCGCGTTACTTTTCCAGCATCGCATGTGACACCAAATCGTTGGAATTCTCATGCTCAAATATTGGTGCAATGATCGGGAGCGCTTTTGGGCCGACTCCGCCCGGTGGCTGGGTGTTGGTAGCCGCCGCCGATTTTGACAGCAACGGGAAGCCGGACTATCTCCGTTACAACCCCGGCACGCGTCAAACAGTGATCTGGTATCTGAACAACAACGTTTTCGTTAGCGCCGCCTTCGGCCCCACTATTCCCCCGGCTGGAGGTTGGTAGGGCAGTGAGCGTGATACCTTACGCTTCGCGCTCTGAACCACCGTCATACTGTCTCGCGGTTTGGCGGTCAGTCACGGTTTTTCGGTTTCACAAGAAGCTCCTGGGAATTCTCATGGCCTTGCTTGCTTCAGCACTTATCACGGTCACTGGAGAACAACCGGGCTCCACAGACAAGTGGATCGCCCCGGCAGCGGAAGCGCGAAAGAAAAATCCCATTGCTGTGAGCGAATCCTCACTCGCAGCAGGACAGAAAGTCTATGCGAAGCGTTGTGTGGCATGTCACGGAAAGACGGGAAACGGCGATGGACCTGACGCGGCCGAATTGGGCATTCATCCGGCCAAACTCTCCGATCCGTTGATGCGAGAAGAAACAGACGGCGAGCTGTTCTGGAAAATTACCGTCGGCAAAAAACCAATGCCGAATTATGGCAAGCGACTCTCGCCCACCGACCGCTGGAATGTGATCAACTATCTCCGATCGCTGGCCAGGAGGTAAAGCCAAAGTGAAGATCAATCGTTGTTATCTGGCAGCGATTGTTCAAGCAGCCTTCTTAACAATCGTCTCGGCTCGCGCGCAGGACACGACGACAGACGGATATGTTACCGCGAAGTGAAGGTAGTGCGTTTCGAAAGACGCATCGACACGCGCCTTCGCCTTCGCCCAGCTACTGCGACGGTACGCAGCGAGGCAGTTCGGCTGGATCCCGGGGCGTTGTAGCCACGGCAAGGCTTGCCCGCCGTGGCGGGCGTCGCCGTGACTCATGGCTCTCAGCGCAAAACGCCTCAACTCAGCGCGGCGACCAGGATAACTGCCAGGTGCCTGGGCGCCAAAAGTAACAACAATGTTACTATTCCCATACGCCCACCGGCATCGATCGTTGCGATTATGCCTACATCAAAACAATCATCAAACTTATGAAAACAACTTCTTTTTATATCAAAACTACTCTGATCCTGTTTGCGGTAGCAATTCTAGCGGCCCCGAAAGTTTTCGGGGACACATATTCGTGGACAAACTTCCAATCAGACATCCCGGGTGTAGCGCAACACGTGGATCCAAATCTTGTCAACCCATGGGGCATGTCGGTGTCGTCGCCTGGCGGCACGATTTGGGTCAGTGACAATGGCACCGGTGTTTCCACGCTTTACGGGCAAGACGGCACGGCACGTTCGCTGGTCGTGACAATTCCCACGGCGGCGCGGAACCGAGACGTCGGCAATCCCACTGGACAAGTCAGGAACACCACCCCGTTTTTCCAAGTGACAAAAAATGGACACTCGGCGCCCGCCTTTTTCATTTTTGTCGGTGAAGATGGTTCCATTTCAGGTTGGAACCCGACCGTGGATCCGACGAACGCCGTTATTGCGGTCGACAACGGCACAAACCGTGGCGTTAACCGCGCCATCTACAAGGGCGCAACCCTCGGCGTTGCCAACGGTCACAATTTCCTGTTTGCGACAGATTTCCATACTGGCAAGGTTCACACCTTTGATGAGAATTTTCAGCAGGTGAATCCCAACGGCTTCGTTGACCCCGACCTTCCGGCTGGTTACGCACCGTTCGGCATCCGGACTTTCAACAATGAGGTCTTTGTGACTTATGCACTGCAGGATCACGCCAGGGAGGATGACGTTGCCTGTGCCGGCTGTGGCTTCGTCAACGTGTTCGACACCAGCGGCAACTTCCTCAGGCGCTTAATCTCGAACGGCGAGCTCAACGCCCCGTGGGGACTTGCTCTGGTAGAGGGCGACGAACTCTGGGTCGGCAATTTCGGTGATGG
>JAALOD010000097.1 GCA_013372845.1 Candidatus Udaeobacter sp. | reverse complement strand
ACCGAGGTCCGCGCCCCCTGCTACAGCCCTTCCAAGATCACGCGCTCGATGTGCGAATAAATATTGAACGATGGCGGACGCAGAAATCCGATCAATGTTTGATTGCTCTCCCGGGCAAAATCGACAGCCAGCGTTGAAGGCGCTGAGACCGCAGCGACGATGGCAATACCGGCAGCCAGCGCTTTTTGCACGATTTCGAATGAAGCACGGCCGCTCACCAGAAGAACATGCCGATTCAGCGGAAGCAATCGATCGAGGAACGCGCGGCCAATCACTTTGTCCACGGCGTTATGGCGACCGATGTCTTCGCGAACAATTTTCAATTCACCACTGGAATCAAAAACTCCTGCGGCATGAATTCCGCCTGTGCGCGCGAAATCGCCCTGCGCGGTTCGCAATTTTTCCGGAAGCGATAGTAACATCTCGATATCGAGCCGAACCTTGCCCGACTCGATCGCCGGAAAATTTTGCCGGATCTCGTCGATGCTCGTCTTGCCGCATAAGCCACAACTCGATGAAATCGTTCCGAAACGTTGGGCGGAGTTTAGCCTCACTTTCACATCGGCGGCGAGATCGACAATCACTCTATTGTCACTATCTCGCGAAATCTTCTCGATCGCGCTTCGATCGTGCACGATCGCTTCGGACACGAGAAAACCAGCGGCGAGTTCATCGTCGTTGCCGGGCGTGCGCATGGTCGTAGCCAGAGTTTTGCGGCCAATTCGAATTTCGAGCGGCTCTTCGATGGTGAGATCGTCCCGCAAATATTCGAGCGAGCCGTCTTTTTTCCGCCGGACGATTCTTCCCGGACCGATGCTATGCGGTTCTTTCATCTACGATGATTTCAGATATTGTTGCAGCCGGTGGAAATCTGTCACTTGTACATTTCGCCGGGGCACAATTTCGTGGGCCACCACGGTCGGGAACCGGACACGCACCCCATGATGGAAGTGCCCGTGCTCGAATGCGTCGCGGGCCGCGGAATTCGCGGCGATCGTTACTTCGATTTTAAGGACGACTACAAAGGCCAGATCACATTTTTTTCGCTCGATGTTTTCGATGGGCTTTGCGTTGCACTCGACTTGCACGATTGCTCGCCAGCTACAGCGCGGCGCAACGTGATCACACGCGGCGTTGATCTGAACGAGTTAATCGACAAGGAATTTGAGATTCAAGGCGTTTGCTTTTATGGAACGCAGGAGTGCGCGCCGTGTTACTGGATGGACAGCGCATTCGCACCCGGCGCCGAGGTTTTTTTGAGGGGAAACGGCGGCCTGCGCGCCAGGATCCTCAACGACGGCAAGCTGCGCCCGACCGCGGTCGTTCCCAGCGCAGCGGCATGAACATCAGCGCCGTATTGCTCGCCGGCGGGGAATCACGGCGAATGGGCAGGGACAAGGCCACGCTTCTGTTTCGCGGAAAGCCGCTCTGGCAAATTCAACTGGAGCTATTGCGGAAGTTGGCGCCGGCAGAAATTTTCGTTTCCACGCGCACCGATCCCGTTTGGCGTCCTGCCGATCTGCAGTTTGTCGCTGACGATTCTCCCTCACGCGGACCGCTTAGCGGCCTTGCAGCATCGCTCGCGGCGACGCGCACCAAACACCTGCTCGCACTTGCTATCGACATGCCGTTCGTCACGGAAGAATACTTGAAATTTCTTTGCAGTCGGATTGAACCGGGCCGCGGCGTGATTCCCAAAATCGACGATCGCTTCGAGCCGTTGGCGGCGATTTATCCGAAGGAAGCGCTCGCGAATTTTCAGAGCGCACTTTCCGGAAAGGATTTTTCAATGCAAACCGTGGCGGCCCGCCTCGCGACCGATGGAAAACTTCGGGTAGTGCCCGTCACATCGGAGGAAAGAAAATTGTTCGTGAATCTGAATGAACCGGCTGACTTGGCGGCCCTGTAGCCGAGGGCTTCACCTCGGCCGCACGAGGTTCGCAATTCGTACATCGACCTGCCGCGGTCATCGCCCGCGGCTACAGCTGAAATATTCGCAAGCCGTTGAAAAGACGCTCTTGCAAGTTTGCGACAGCGGCTCGATATGTTCGCTTCATTTGGGATCGTGATGCGATTGTCTATCTTGCGCGCTGCGGCCGTGTTCCTTTCGGTTCCGGCGTGCGCCTTCTCCGCCAGCAACGTGGTGAATCTTTCACATTACGACATGATGCGGCCGGATTTTACCGCGATGAAACGCGAAGGCATTATCGGTGTGATTCATGAAGCCACGTATCCGCATTTCGTACGCGATGCGAAATATTTTGATCGCCAGCAGGCAGCCACGCGTGCAGGCTTGCTTTGGGGAGCCTATCACTACGCCAACGCAACCGATCCGGTCCGTCAGGCTGATCATTTTCTAAGCGCCGTAGCCAGCGCGTGGGCGCAGGTCGATTCAGCGGCGCGAGGCCCGGGCGTCCTGCTGGTCCTTGATTTCGAAAAGAATGGTCATTATCCCGGTGGCACGATGCGGGTCGATCAGGCGGTTGCTTTTGTTGAGCGAATTCGCCAACGCACTGGCGTATATCCGGGCATTTACTCCGGCGAATATCATCTGCGGCAGGCCCTGAATAGCCGCCAGGTGACCAACGCGCAGAGAAGCGTGCTGGCGAAGTGTTGGCTATGGATGGCAAATTATAGCAACGAGCCACGCCCAACGTCGCCGTGGAGCTACTGGTCTCTTTGGCAATATTGTGGCGACGGCAAAGGCGCGCGGCCGCGCTCCGCTTACCCGATAAGCGTTGCCAACATTAGGAAGGCGGAGCGCAACATTTTTCGCGGCAATCAATCAGACCTGAAGGAGTTCTGGCAAAGACGCGCCTGGGAGCCTTCGGGAGGAAAATCTCGCCGCGAATCTGAGCGGACTGTCGCGGCCGATTAAGGCCCGGCCTTTTCCGACACGCTCTTTGCCTGCTGCGACGCAGTCGCTCCTTCTTTTTGGATGCCGCGCTGCGTTGTGAGATAAACTGCAAAACTGCCGAGCCAATGTCCGCCTTCGTAATGCGCGCCGGTAACCGCGGCGAGACCCGCGCGCCGATGCGCGTCCGCCGCAGCCTGCAGCGCGGCTCTGCGCCGATCATCCTGTGGCAGCGCCGACAGAATTCCTTCCAGCATCCAGGCGCGACTCAGGTTTAGCCCGTCCAGATGCGCGAGTTTGGGATCGCTCGGATCGGGCGAGACAACCGGTTTCAGCCAGTCGCCGTTTCCCGTCATCGGGATCTGCGGCAGGAAATCACTGAGCCATTTCGCGAATTCCGTTTGCGATAAAACGCGACGCATCACATCCGCTTCGCCCAGGCAGGGTGAAAGAAAATCTTCTCCAGAAGGTTCGTAACTGAGCGGACAATCCTTATCCGCGAGGAAGAACTTTCTCGCTGAATCCGCAACCAACCTGGCAAAGGAATCGTTTTTGGTTGAGCGCGCGTAGTCCAGCATCAGGCCGAGTCCGAACGCTGTTTGATCATGCTCGCCGATACGCACCGGATGCGAAAGTTTCGGCAGCCAGGTCTTCAATCGCTCGATCGCTGCGTCTTCGAGTGGACGCAGGTTCGCCAACATCTCTCGCGCCTGATCGTCATCCCATTCGCGCAGTTCAGCGCACAATTGCAACAGCCACGCCAATCCATAAGGCCGTTCGAAGCTGACGCGGCCTTCTCCGCGAAGATACGCAGCTTCCTGCTTCAAATTTTCGGTCGTAAGACTTTTACGCAGCGCCTCGCGCGCCGCTCCGGCAAACGACGCGTTTGGAAACGTGCGTAGTAGTCTCACAAGCAGCCAGTGCCCGTGTACCGACGAATGCCAGTCGTAACATCCGTAAAACGCGGGAGTCAGCTTGCGCGGTGGTGCCACGTCCGCATCGCTGTTCAGCACATGACTGATTTTGTTCGGGTATTGCTTGCCTACGCACGCCAGCGCCAACCCGGCGAATCGTTCCGCTGCCTTGTCATCGAAGGTCGGGGCCGTGTTCGTTGCCAGCGCTGCGACCGACGGTATCAGCAGCAAGATTGCGAGAAAACGTTTCATGCTTGTGCGCGACCGTAATCGCTGTTGCCTGGCGGCGCGAGCGCGTGGAAAATGCGAGCCATGTACGTTCGTTTCTGTTCACTGGTAAAATTGACATCTGCCGGCGCGGTACTCGGCATAATTGTGGCAATGGCGCACATCGCAGCTATCTCTGTCATCGCCCAAACGTCACCCGTGCAAAATCCTAATACCGCAGATAACCCATTGCTCACCGAAAGCTCGCTGCCGTATCACGTCCCGCCGTTCGATAAGATCAAGGACGAACACTTCGCGCCCGCAATCGATGCCGGCATGCGCGAGCAACTCAAGGAAGTTGAAGCAGTCGCGAACAATTCTGAAAAGCCAACATTCGACAACACCATTGTCGCGCTGGAACGCACCGGCCGTTTGCTCGACCGCGCACAGCGCACCTTTTCGAACCTGAACGCCTGCAACACCAATCCAACGCTGCAGAAGATCGACAAGGAAATGGCTCCGAAACTCGCCGCGCATCACGACGAGATTTTTTTGAATCCGAAATTGTTCGCGCGGGTCCAGGAGCTTTACGACAATCGCAACAACCTCGGACTCGATCCGGAATCGGTTTACCTGCTCGAGCGCTATTACAAGGATTTCGTGCGGGCGGGCGCGAAGCTCTCCGATGCGGACAAGGAGAAGCTCAAGAAAATCAATGCCGAGCTCGCAACTCTGCAGACCCAATTCGAGCAAAATGTTTTGAAGGAAAAGAACGCATCCTCGGTAGTCGTAGATCGCAAGGAAGATCTGCGCGGTCTTTCCGATAACCAGATGGCAAGCGTCGCCGCGGCAGCGAAAGCGGAGCACAAAGAAGGCAAATTCGTCATTCAAATGCAGAACACGACCGGACAGCCTCTGCTTGGGTCGTTAGAAAACCGGCAGTTGCGCGAGCGCATCATGCAAACCTCTCTCGCCCGCAATAGCCACGGTGGCGAGTTCGACACGCGCAACATCGTGATGCGAACAGCGCAATTGCGAGCGGAAAAAGCGAAGTTACTTGGCTATGCGAATTGGGCCGCGTATCAGCTCGAAGATCAGACTGCCCACGATGTTCCTACCGTGAACAAACTCCTGGGCGACCTCGCGCCGCCTGCCGTGGCAAACGCGAAACGCGAAGCGGCCGACATGCAGAAGATTGTCGACCAGGAAAAAGGCGGTTTCCAAATCGCGTCAGGGGATTGGCCTCTTTATTCGGAGAAAGTTCGCAAGGCGCGTTACGCTTTCGACGAATCGGAGCTCCGCCCATACTACGAGCTGAATCACGTCATTCTCGACGGTGTATTCTTTGCCGCCGGAAAACTTTATGGCCTCACCTTCAAGGAGCGTCATGACATTCCCGTTTATCAGCCGGACGTGCGCGTGTTCGAAGTTTACGATCGCGACGGTAAACCGCTGGCGTTGTTCCTTGGCGACTATTACGCGCGCCCATCGAAACGCGGCGGCGCATGGATGAACGCGTACGTGCAGCAAAGCGATCTGTTCGGGACCAGGCCGGTCGTTGCCAACCATCTCAATATTCCGAAGCCGCCGCCGGGCGAACCAACGTTGCTCACGCACGATGAGGTGCGCACCGCTTTTCATGAGTTCGGCCACGCGCTGCACGGGATGTTTTCGAACGTAAAATATCCGCGCTTCAGTGGAACGAGCGTGCCGCGTGACTTCGTCGAGTACCCGTCGCAGGTAAACGAAATGTGGGCGACATGGCCTGAAGTGCTCAAGAATTATGCGAAACATTACAAGACGGGCGAACCAATTCCGCAGGCGTTGCTCGACAAGGTGATCGCTGCGGAAAAATTCAATCAGGGCTACAAAACAACCGAATACCTGTCAGCGTCACTTCTCGATCAGGCCTGGCATCAACTGAATCCATCTGATGTCCCGAAGGACGCAGTCGCCTTTGAAGCGGAAGCGTTGCACAAGGCCGGTGTCGATTTTCCGCCGGTACCCCCGCGCTACCGCAGCTTCTATTTTTCACACGCCTTCGCCGGCGGTTACTCGGCCGGTTATTACTCCTATATCTGGAGCGAGCTCGACGCCGACACGGTCGAGTGGTTCAAGGAACACGGGATTGAAACGTGAGAACGGCGACCGCTTTCGCGCCATGTTGCTGTCACGCGGCGGATCGGCTGACGCCCTCGGGCTGTTTAAGAATTTTGTGGGACGCGATCCTTACGTCGAGCCGTTGCTAAAGCGGCGTGGGCTCGATCGCGTCAGAGCGAAATGGAGCAAGTCGGCGGAGAGAATGAGGGACTACAGCAGACGCGTCCGCTAGCGCACAAAATGAAATCCATTTTCGTCTTCGTAGCCTTCGGGGCTCGAAGCAGCGCGCCAGCAGCCAATAATCGGAAACGCTCGCACGCTGAACGCAATTCCAGAACGCATCGCCAGATTGTATTCAGCCCACCACGCTCATGAAGACGGCCGGAAAACAAAGGCGTCATGATTTCTCTATTCCTGAGGATAAGTCGTTTTGGAGGTAGATTCGTGGAATCAATGTAGAATGGTCAGGTCAGCGACGCTTTTTAGGCCTTTACGGTTTTGCTTCGTATAGATTGTTGAAAGGATTTTCCAGCGGCACACGCCGGACGCTGCTGAACCGGCCTTCTCGCAAAGCTCGCGGACTTGCTTCATGAAAACCGAGCGTGCCAGTCCTGCGCCATGGTTCGCAGTGACGTGGTCATGCAATAGAACACGCTTACGCCGTGAAACATCGCGCCGAGCGGATTCGCGTTCTCCTCGAGCTTGTCGAACAGTTGATATCGAGACAAACATAAACGCCGCTGGCCGAAGCGCCGACGAATCGATTGCAACAACTGAAGCGGATCCACGCATCATGCACCACGTCGAACGTCGTGATCACATCAAATTGCGCCGGCAATCCCTTTCGACATCGCGCTCTTCGAAACGCACCGGTCTGACACGCCGGCTCGCGCGCATTCGCCGTCGCGCGAGCAACGGTCGGACCAAAGTTGTCGTAGCCCACGTAACGCGACCGCGGAAACGTTTGCGCAGTTTGATCAGGCGCGACCCGTCCGCATCCCACGTCAGCCAAGTCACAACCCGTTCAAGATGCGCTTTCACGTCAGGCATGGCGAGGGATCCATTGTTGCAACAGCAAATTCTCAAACCAAGTGGAGTGAACCCCAGCCGTCCCACATCATGTCGTTGTATTGCGATTGAGAACGCCACCGCCACTGCGAAACGCAGTCAGGACCTGGTCGAACTACGCTCGTAACGCAGGCATCTGATACATGCCGCCGACAAAAACGGGCCGTTCTCCTGCGCGAGCGCAGAGCGTGTTCAGCGGCAGATTGAAACGCTTTGTCGTCCGTCGTAATTCAGATAACCGGCCGTGGCCATCCCGCCCAGCCACTCGCGTAGATACCGTTCGTTCAGTTTTGTTCGCAAGCGAGCTCGCCGATGTCGCCGGCCCTGCTCCGCCAGATTCTTGAATAACCCCAACCGATCGCCAACTGCTCGAGCAGCGTCGTCATCGTGCCGCTGATCTGCTCGACCACTTTTCCAACAAACTGCTCCTGACGAGCGCATCGATGTCCCGTTTCAGCCATATCTGTTTTCAATCATCTAATGGGCGACAAATGCAAGGAATGACGGCTTGGAGGCGGAGCTCTGCGACGCTTGACGAGCATTCGATGGTCTCGCACGCAGGCTCGCGGAGCTCGCCCCTCCATCGACATCTGACCTCTGGCTTCAATTGCCGGTGGAATGCTGCGCCAATTCGGTTAATTTTATAATCTCGTGAATGAAACACCTGTTGTGACTAAGGGCGACGGCGCGACTGCCGCAGCAACTTCCACTCCAGTTTCGGAGCGGGCCGATCTGCGGCCCGAAAACATTCGGGACGCGGTAATTCGTCTCGCCGGCAACTCGCAGGACGGAATCCAAACCGCGGGCGCGTTTCTCGCGCGTCTGGCTGGGCGTAGCGATCACGACGTCATGACGTACATGACCATCCCGGCCACGATCTCGGGCGGACCATCGATTTTCCAGGTGCGCATTGGTTCGGGCGAAGTGTTATCAGCCGGTGATGAAGCTGATTTTCTGGTCGCGTTCTATCAGCACAGTTATCAGGATCACCTCGATTTTTTGCGCGAAGGCGGCGTGTTGCTTTACGATTCCGACAACGTCGAACCGAACCTCGACGACAAACGTTTCGTTTATGTCGGAGTTCCCATCACCGGTCTCACCGTCGAAGCACTCGGCGGCACGGCGAAAGACAAAGGCAAAAACATTTTCGTGCTCGGGTTGATTGCAAAAATTTTCAATCTCGACGACGACAAACTCAAAAAACTGATCAGCGAAAAATTCGCAGGCAAAGACCAGAGCATCGTGAACACCGCGTTAATGGCCTTCCAGGCTGGTTACGCTTACCCGGTCGGAAACGTCCTGACGAAGCATTATCGATTTGAGCACTTCCCGAAAACGAGCGGCCGCGCGCAGATCACGATGGACGGCAATCAGGCCCTCGCCTACGGATTGATCGCCGCCGGTGTGCGCTACGGCGCCGGTTATCCGATCACGCCGTGGTCGTCCATCATGGAAACGCTCCGGCGCGAGCTGCCGAAATACGGCGGAATTTTTGTGCAGGCTGAGGACGAGCTTGGCGCGGTGTCGCTGGCTCTCGGATTTTCGTATTCGGGATATCTGGCGGTCACCGGCAGCGCCGGACCGGGCATCTCGCTCAAGGCCGAAGCGATCGGTTGGGCGTCAATGGCGGAGATCCCGCTCATCGTTTGTAACATTCAACGCGGCGGCCCGAGCACGGGATTGCCTACTAATGTTGAGCAAAGCGATTTGCATCAGGCGATCTTCGGCAGCCACGGCGACAGCCCGCGCGTTGTGCTCGCAGCAGCGAGCGTGGAAGATTGTTTCTACATCGCGATTGAAGCGGCCCGGATCGCGCGCAAATACAGCACGCCGGTTTTTATTTTGAGCGACACCTCGCTCGCCACCCGCATCGAAGCGTTCGACGAGCCCGATCTTTCGAAGTTGATGGTCGACCCGAAGCCCGATCTCACACCACGCGAGGGCGGTTTCAAGCCGTACGATCTCGAGCGTATCACGCAGCACATCCCGCCCGGCACGCGCATCCTTGACGGAAAATATCCGCTCATCGGCGGACTCGAACACGACGAGATGGGGCACCCCACGGGCAGCCCGAAACTGCACATGGCCATGACGGCGAAACGTCGCAACAAATTGCGCAAACTCGCCGAAGAAATTCCGGTGCCGGAAGTTTTTGGCGATCAGGAAGGCGACACGCTGCTCGTCGGCTGGGGATCAACCTATGGGCCGATCCACGACGCCGTGAAGATGGGGCGTGAACACGGCGAAAAAATCGGCGCCATACATTTGCGTCACGTTCATCCGTTACCGAACGGACTCGAGAAAATCTTTGCCAACTTCGAGCGCGTCGTCACCGTCGAGATGAACGATCAGGGCCTTTACGGGTTCGGCCAGCTCGCCACCATTTTGCGCGCGCGCTATTGCGAACCAAAAATTCAGAGCGTCACCAAGACCGACGGTCTCACCTTCCGTGTGAAAGAAATTCTTCAAGGCGTTTTTCCCGGCAAGTTTGTCTCAGTTAGGGGCTATTCACCGAACCGTCCAGTTTCCGGAAACGGCGAACAAGATGTCGATGTTGCCCGCGCCGAGTCTATCGAACAAGGAGTTGGTTAACGATGATGTCGATCTTATGAGCGAAACAACCCCAACCACGTCACCTGTAGCAGCAGGCAACCGCCAGTCCGGCTCGGACTCGCCTGCGATCGCTGAGCCACCGAGAGAAAAATTAACCAAGAAAGCCATCACCGCCGATCTCCCGACATGGTGTCCGGGCTGCGGCGATTTCGCAGTGCTCGCTGCGTTCTACAAAGTGATCGAGAAACGCCAGCTCGAACACGAGAAGATCGTCACCCTCGCCGGGATTGGTTGCTCATCGCGCTTTCCCTATTTCGTCAACGGCCACGGCGCCCACTACATTCACGGTCGCGCCGTTCCGCTCGCATCCGGCATTAGCCTTGCCCGGCCCGATCTCCATGTGTTCCTCTTCGGCGGCGACGGCGACGGCTTCTCCATCGGCGGCAATCATCTCGATCACGGCGCGCGCAAGAACATCAACATGACCTATTTCATCATGGACAACTTCGTCTATGGCCTGACGAAGAAACAAACCTCACCAACGTCGCCCATCGGGTTCAAACAAGACCGACCCCACGGGCGCAATCGATCAGCCGGTGAATCCGATGAAAAAATTGATCGCCGGCGGGGCGACCTTCATCGCGCGCACTCACGCCGCAAGGTCAACCACATGATCAGTGATCGAGCGCGCGTTCGATCATCAGGGCTTCAGCGTCATCGAATGCTTGAGCGAATGCGTGATTTTCCCAGACGTGTTCGATCCGGCCAATCCGAAGAAGGGCGGCAGCTTCGAAGTATCCAGGAAAAGAAATGGGACAACACACCCGAAGACGAGTTACGACATGACGTGACGGATGAGTTGGCCGCGCATAAGCTGGCGTCGCTCCCTTTCCCAGGCGTCTTCGGCGTGTTTTACGAAACCGATCGCCCTAGCAAAAACGCGCTGGAGAAAAAGTGGATTGAAACCACACGCGAAAAGACCGGCGGCGCATCTGATTTGGAATTACTCAAGAAGACATTCGACCGAATGAAGTGACGAGCGAATTGCGGTCACCTGTTGTTAGCGCGCTGTGTCAGCCGCAATTTTGTAGTCGAAGGATCTCAGACAGCAGGCGTCGTCTCGCTCACGTTTCTTAATTCTTTTCCGCTACTTCCTTGATCAGCTCTGGTTAACATTAAGACATGAAAATGACTAAATTGCGTTCCTGATTTTAGCTGGATTGCTCGCACTGCCTTGGCCTCTTCACGCACAGGTAGGCATATCGGTCAATTTGGCTCCGCCGTTCTGCCGGTATATGAGCAACCGCCCTGCCCGTTGCAGGTATATCTGGACTCCGGCTACTGGGGCTGGGGTGCCGGGGATTATTACTGGGTCCCGGGGTGGGTTGCACCCACCGACAGTGGGGTGCTTTGGACACCGCCATGGTGGGGCTGGAACAACGGCGCTTACGTGTTTAACCAGGTTACTGGGGACCACTGTCGGTTTTTATGGAGGGTTAATTACGGTTATGGCTACACCGGAAACGGCTACTGGGGCGGCCGATGGAGTGGAAACAACTTCAATACACCGCTGTGACCCGCGTGAATACGAATGTTGTCCATAACACCTACATCAATAACTCGGTGAATAATCAGCTGAACGCTAACCGCGCCAGCTTTAACGGTCCTAATGGGTGAATGCACAGGAGACCGCGGCACAGAAAGCCGCTGCGACGAACGCTAAGAAAATGCCGCCAACCTTCAGCAGCTTGCACGTCAGCAGGCGGCGAGCAAGGATCAAATCTCCGCGCGTCGGTGAACAAGGGCAATCCGAACGCCGATGCGATCAAATCATTCAACAAGGGCGAAGGCGTAGGGCAAGGCAAGGGCGGCGCACAGGGACTCGGGGCTGCAGCTGGAGCCGGAGCGGGCAAAGGTGAAAACAAAATCGGGAACGCATCCGAACTTAATCGCCAGGGCGCAGGCGCCGGGCAAGCCGGAAAGGGACTCGGAACTGGAGCGGGAGCAGGGAAAGGTGGACACAAAGCGGGGAACGTAACCGAACGTAGTCTTCAGGGAGCAGGAGCAGGTAATAAGGCCGGAGCAAACGGAAACAAGCTGAAGACCGGAAACCAGGGCAATATGCGAACCGCTGGGGGAAACCAGGCCAAAATGCATACTGGCAAAGGAGCCGGAGCTGGAGGTGGCACCGGTCACGGGCCTCATGCGATGAATCAAATGTCACATAATCCCCAGATGGGAGCGCGTAACGCTCAAATGGGAGGGAAACATCCGCCAATGGGCGGAGGGAATCGCCCTGCCCCGAAGGGACAACCGCAAGGCAAGAAAAAGCCAGGCGAACGCTGAGGCTGCAGGGTCGCCGTTGGAGGCGCCGTTTCAAACGGCGACCGTAACGCGGAGGAAGGTTGCAGGGATGGAAGTGGCAGCCTGACTTTTGTTCTGGCTGTCGAACAATTCTTCCAATTCTTTCTGTAGCTCAGCCGCGCGGCCTTTTTTTTCCGCGGCTTCAAACGCATTCATGGTCGGCCCATAATATTTCCTGAATGCATCCACGAACCCTGCAGGTGTGCCCAGGAAGTTGAAAGTGAACGTGTCCCGGGCAAAGGAAATGTTCTTCGCCGGAACTCCTGCCGCTCCAAAACGCTCGATCACATTGCTTTCAATGCCCCACGTCACTGGGCTAACGAAGCCTTCCGGCGGTGGCGGCGTGTAGTTTGAGCTGATCTTCAAAATCTGCGCCACCAGCGTCGGATCATTCGGAATCCAGTTGCCCATCACAATGCGACCTCCCGGTCGCGTCACGCGCACCATCTCTTTTGCGACCTCAAACGGCTTTGGCGCAAACATCGCCCCGAAGATACTGACGACTAGATCAAAGGCCTTGTCCGGCAACTGCTCCAGATTGGACGCATCCCCTTCCTGAAACTTGAGATTGTTCAGGCCGTGCTCCGCAGCCCGCCTGTTCCCGGCCTCGACCAGGTTCCGCGCGATATCGACGCCCAGCACGTCTGCGCCAAGTTTCGCCTGGGGCAACGCCGTGGTGCCATCGCCGCAGCCGAGATCCAGTACCTTGAGTCCTTTCGTGATTCCCAGTCGCTGCACCAGCGCCTCACCGCTTTCGCGCATGGTATCGGCAATGCGCGTGAAATCGCCTTTTTCCCAGAGTGCTTTGTTTGGATTTGCGGGAGCATTCATAATGTGAGGTTATCGGTTGGTTTTGCCTAGTCGCAATTATTCCGAGCCGTGACAAAACACAACAATCGAGCCAGCCGCAAGCAATTCGACCTATTCGTTCGGTAACGCCGATGTTACCGAAATGACTCTCGCGTTTCATCGGCTGTAGTGGCGGCTGTCTCAGCCGCAATTCTGTAGCCGCGGGCGTCGACCGCGGGAACTGCCGAAGCCAATGTTACCGAATTGACTCTCGCGTTTCCTCCGCGAGGGAGTTTAGTAGTTCTCACCCCGTGAAAGAGGAACCCGTCGACACCCATTCCAAGGCGCTCAGGATCAATCTTGATCCGCGCTGGTACGGCACGTTTGCCGAGATCGGCGCGGGCCAGGAAG
>JAALOD010000096.1 GCA_013372845.1 Candidatus Udaeobacter sp. | reverse complement strand
CGCCGCCAGCGAAAACGTTGTTGTTCAGATACCATATCGCTGTTTGGCGCGTGTTGGCGTTCTGAAGGACATAGTCTGGGTGGCCATCGCCGTTAAAGTCGATCACCGCAGCTCTGCCTGCAGCTGCAGGCGTGGGGGTCGGCGTAGGCGTGGGCGCATCTACCAAGTCATAACCAACGACATCGAGGTTGATACCTTCCGGCGACGTAGCTGTGACATCGGAATATTGTCCCGCGCAACCGAATGCGTTCTGGACGTATGGATGCGCCTGTGGGCAGGCCGCGCTCAGCCAATCACCGAAATCGCCGTGCGGATTCTGATTGAAATTGACGATATTCGTGGCCCCGCCATTGATCGAGAAATAACGGGTACCGCTGGAGGTAATATTTCTGACGCCAGGCGACGACCAACTGAACAAGTCCTGCGGATGAACATCGTTCCCATTATGGCCAAGGCGGGAACCAAGACCAATGACCTCGTCCACCTCGTGCTCCGTCGAGCGCTGGGCATCCAGATTGCCGGGGCTGGGAGGCCGGGTGAACTGATAAGGCGCCAAGGAATTTAGCGTAACAATTCCATCGTATGGTCCGCCTTGGCCGATGGTGCCGTTGGGGAGCATCGCCGGTGGCGTGTCCAATCCAACTGCCCTTCCGCCCGCACTTCGTGGTTTGATGTTTGGCGATAACGCTGTTGCTGGGAGACTTGCGTTGGCGACGCTATCGTTACTGGTTCTGGCATCCGCTCTCAACGCGCCGATGTAAATGCTCCAGGGAATCTGGTAAATAACAAAGACACTTTGGGCGATACCGCCGGCCGGCAGAGGGGTACCGTCTGGACCAGTGGTCGAATAGCGGAAACGGATCTGGATTGTGATCGGATCGCTAAAGAGCGATTCGTGAAATGAGATGGCCCGGTTAATCATTGCTTCGATGGCTGCCGCGTTTGGATTGCCGGTAATGGAGTTGTCAAACGTCGGGTTAATAATCAGCCCGGTAGTAGGCTCCGTCGTAATTCTCATTACTGCGGAGTAGCTGGCGGGACCGATAGCACCGTAAGCGCGCACCCGGTAGTAGTAAGTCGTTCCCCGGTTCAACCCGGCCACAACTCGAGCGGTCACGTTGCCGACGTCCAGGTCGTGGTAACCATCCACGTAACTGCTGAACGAGTCGCTCGTGGAAACATCCAACATGTAACCGAGCGCACCGTTCACGCTGGGCCAGCTTGCCATAAAGGTGCTGCGCGTCGGTGCCGGTATTTCAATTTCACCTTGTGCCGGCATTTCGGTGGCGCTTGGAAAACCGGGGGCTGTTTGGAGCTCAATACCCGTTTGGTGCGTCGCAACGCCTGCCTCGAACGCAGGCGATACGCCGGCAAAATGATTTTGTCCCGGCAAGTTTGTGTTGGACGCGCCGAGTGCCAACACAACGCCACCAGCAAGAATAATC
This sequence comes from Candidatus Udaeobacter sp., assembly GCA_013372845.1. Classification (GTDB taxonomy): domain Bacteria; phylum Verrucomicrobiota; class Verrucomicrobiia; order Chthoniobacterales; family UBA10450; genus Udaeobacter. Next base: position 11,862 of record JAALOD010000096.1, on the reverse strand, counting down.
GCACCCCTTATGGAAAAACCCATGTGCAGTATTGTGTCACTATGAAAGGCGCGAGTTTAGTGGACAATTCTTATCGCACAAACCGAAAAATTGTGTCGCCGCAGACTTTTGGAATCTGGCCGTACGCACACGTTCAGATTCGTCACATTTGCCCTCGCCGCTGGTAAAATTGGTAGCGCTCGATAATTGAGTCGACGTACTTCCGCGTTCCGGGAAAGTCGATGTTCTGTAGGAACTGCTTTACCGGGATGTCAGTAGTGCTTCCGCCGCTCCACCGTTCGGCACGACTGGCGCCCGCGTTGTATTCGGCCAGCGCAAAAGGCGTGGGATCGGACTGCGCTGCCCAGCGTTCAAAGGCGCGATGCAAATACCATGTGCCAGCCTCCAGATTGGTTTTCGGGTCAAAAAGTTGGTCCACTTGGAAAGCGGTGATTTTGTTTTCGCGTGCCCATTCGCTGGCCGCTTTTTCGCTCACTTGCATGAGTCCCCGCTCTCCGTGGGTCCCATGTTTTCTCGGGTCGAAGCGGCTCTCACGCCAAACGACCGCTTTTACAAGCATCGGGTCGAGATGATGTTCGGCTGCGACAACGCGAATCAGGCGATCGTACTGATGAAACCGCGCCGGGCTCATCCATTCGTAAAACGTGTAGATCGGATCGCCTGATCGCACGGCGAGATAAGCGAAACCTGCGGCCAGGGCCAGCATTACGCAGAGGAGCAGTTTGAACAGGAATCGTATCACTTCGGCATCAAATCTCGTGCTCCTGCTCTCCCGAGCAATTAAATTAACGCAGTCTCCATGACGAATCCCAGTTACGTTCGCGTCATCATTGATCGAGCAATTCACCGCGAGCTCGACTATGCCGTGCCGGAAGGCTTGATGAACCGAGTCGGAGTCGGCTCCCGCGTGCGCGTGCCGTTTCGAGAGAAATCCGCTCTTGCGACGGTGGTCGCTGTCACAGAACAGAGCGAAGCGAAAGGCATCCGTCTAATCGAAGCGGTCGTGGGCGAAGCGCCGATCTTGAGCGAACAATTGCTCGAGCTAGGCAGATGGATCAGCGCTTATTATTGCTGCCCGATCGAAACAGTGATGCGCAGCTTGTTGCCGCAAGTCATCCGGCGCGCGGAAGTCGGATGGAAAAAGCAATCGTTCGTCCAGCCCGGGCGCAAGATCGACAATGAAGAACTTGAGAAGTTGCGAAAACGCGCGCCCCGGCAGGCAGAACTTCTGGAGGCGATCCTGCGATTGGAAGCGCCAATCCGTGCGTCGCAACTTCTACGGCAAACTTCCCTCGATAACCAGACGCTTCGTGCGCTGGTGAAACGCGGTCTGGTGGAGTTGCGCGAAGAAGCAGTCGTGAGGGATCCACATGCTGACGAACAATTCATCGCGACGTCGAACCTGATTCTCAACCAGGAACAAACGCATGCGCTTAAGGAAATCACACAAGCGCTCGATTCACCGGAAGAGTCGCGCCCGATTTTGCTCCACGGCGTGACCGGTTCCGGCAAGACCGAAATTTATCTGCAGGCGATTCGTGCCGCGCTTGATCGCGGACGCACGGCAATTGTTCTGGTTCCTGAAATCTCGCTAACGCCGCAAACGGTTGAGCGTTTCAAAGGCCGGTTCGCCGATGTGCAGGACGCAGTCGCGGTGTTGCACAGCCATTTATCCGAGGGCGAACGTCACGATGAATGGCACAAAATCCATTCCGGCCGCGCACGCATCGTAATCGGCGCACGCAGCGCGGTCTTCGCACCGTTGAAAAACCTGGGACTCATTGTCGTCGATGAAGAACACGAGACGACATATAAACAGGAAGAAGCTCCCCGATATCACGCGCGTGACGTCGCGATTGTGCGCGCGAAAATCGAGAAATGCGTCGCGGTCCTGGGAAGCGCCACGCCGTCACTCGAGAGCTATCAAAATACTGCAATTGGAAAATATCGGCTGGTTACACTGACTCAGCGGATAGACGAAAAGCAGATGCCACTCATGCGCGTTGTCGATCTTCGCCAGGAGCGGCGGAAAGAAAAGTCGGCAACGATCTTGTCTGAGAAATTGCGCGCCGCGATTGCCGATCGGCTCGAAAAACGAGAACAGACCATTCTGTTCCTGAACCGGCGCGGTTTCTCCACTTCGCTCCTGTGCAGCAATTGTGGCGAAGCGCGCAATTGTCCCAATTGCAGCGTCGCGCTCACCTTTCATCGGCATCCCGCGATCGCGGGGCGGTTGAGCTGCCATCTGTGTGGCCACACCGCCGCGGTGCCCAAAAAGTGTCCGGCCTGCGGAAAAGATGCACTGATTTACGCGGGCTTCGGCACGGAGAGGGTCGAATCAACCGTGTCGCAAATTTTTCCCAAAGCTGTGGTGCGCCGCATGGATGCAGACTCGATGACGCGCAAGGAAGCGTATCGCGAAACTCTGAGGGATTTCCGCACCGGCAGGATCGACATCCTGGTTGGCACACAAATGATCGCGAAAGGACTTCATTTTCCAAATGTGACGCTGGTCGGAATCATCAATGCGGATCTCGCCCTGCATCTGCCCGATTTTCGCGCCGGCGAACGCACGTTTCAGCTTCTCACACAGGTCGCGGGACGCGCGGGACGCGGAGAAACATCGGGCGAAGTCTTCGTGCAAACTTACACCCCGTTCAGTCCGTCGATTCAGTTTGCAAGGCACCACGATTTTGCCGGCTACTTTCAACAGGAGCTCGAATTTCGCGAGCGCTGCGATTTTCCGCCATTCAAACACGCGGTCCTGATCACGGTGCGCTCTGCACACGAGGGACGCGCAAAATTGTCGGCGGAAACATTACAGCGCCGCTTGAAAGAAGCGCTCCCGCAGGAATTCATTTTGGGCGACGCGACCCCCGCACCGCTGGAAAAATTACAAGGTCAATTCCGCTTCCACATCCTGGTTCGTGGCGAAGCCATCATGCGTCTGAGCCGCCTCGTCCGCGAAACCGTCGACAAATTGCCCTTCCCCGAAGACGTCATAGTCACCGTCGACGTCGATCCTTATCAGTTGCTGTAATCTGGGGAACGACGCCACTTCTTGCGGCGTTGAAAACGACTTGAAGGTCTCGTTCGGAATTCCCAAAATACGGACCCCTCAATTACGATAACCTCTTATGAAAAAGCTGTTCTCCTCGATTCTCTTAATCGCAACGCTGACACCATTTCACGGGCAAGCACAACAACCCGGCGGCACACTTGTCGGGTTTCTCGCAAAGCAAGGTTTCGCCGGTGCAAAACTGGAGCGGCGATTCGGCAATCATTTGTTTGTTCCGGTTTCCATCAACAACCGGCGAGGGGCGCTGCTAATCGATACCGGATCGCCATACAGCCTCATTGACGCCAACAGCGCCAAAACGTTTGGCCTCACCGTCGAAAAAAGCGGATCGAATGTCGGCGGCATGTTTGGCCGTAGCTGGGAACGCTATGGCGCGAGCAAGGTAAAAAGCATTGCCATTGGCAACTGTATAGTGACAAACGTCCCGGTTGCGATCACAGACCTCTCGGACTTCAACAGAGACCGCGCGGGTCCCGCTACCGGCTCGCACATTGCAGAGTCGGGGAACCTCACGCACGTCAACGGCATCCTTGGCATAAACGAAATGGTTAAATTTGGGATGATTGTCGATTGTGCGCGCCAGATGCTTTACATTAATCCAAATGGCCCGAACTCGTCCGTAAGTCAGAGCCTTGCCAGTTTCCTGTCCACTCGCGGATTTACAGGAATCCCGTTGCGCTTGAATGCGAATCATCATTTCGATGTCGAAGGCGCATTGAACGGACACGGCACGCGGTTCATTGTGGACACTGGCGCGTCGACGACGCTTGTCGATAAGGAAACAGCAGTCCGTTCTGGAACAGCACTTACCGCTCTGTGGGGGGTCGGCGGCAACGGCGCGGGCGGCTTGCACGGAGGACTCGGTCGCGCAAGTGTCAAAGAGCTGGGAATCGGGAGTTTTAAACTCGCAAATGCCGAAGTCGCAGTGGCTCATGTCTCCGGCGACATTCTACTTTCGAAGTCCGCAGCTGAATCGAACGCGGGCGTTCTGGGTCAGGAATATCTCTCATCGAATTTCGCTGTCGTCGACGTTGGCGGCAGGGCTCTTTATCTGCGTCATCCCGAACGCCGCTAAAGCCCGCTCGTTATTCAGACGATCGTTGAACAACCGGCCGGTTGGCCGGGATATCCGCCGACGTTCCCGTGAACGTCATCCGAGCCGGCGCCTCAGGAAACAGCTCGCCAAGTTCTACCCGCGCCCATTTGACGAAACCTTGAGCAAAGAGTCTCGAATTGGCGGAATGCAATTTAAAACCCGGGATCAGACACCGGTGCGCGCGGTTGGTTTTGCCCAGCATGCGACGTTTACGACGACGACGCGCAATCTCAGCAAAACGGCGGTTGTAGCCTCGCATAAAACGAAAAATCGGGCCGGTCCCGGTACCTGAGAACGGCGGAACTAGGAGCGCATTCTCGCCGTCCCTGTATGGCTGGGATGCTACACCTATATAGTAAAGGCAGAGATCGAAGATCAGAGCAATGCTCATTAGATCGAATTCGCCCATGTATTCGTACTTATCCTTGTAAACGGCCTCGAACCAGCAACGATGACACAATGCGAAGTCGCGATTGTGCCGCTCGACTAACGGTCTCATCGCTTCGCCTCTTCGCTGCGCCCCGATCAGCGCCGCCGCGCGCGACGTCGTGAACGAGATCCAATCCATACCTGGGCTGTAAAATGGATCCATGAATGCCGCCGCATCGCCCACCAGAACAAAGCCGTCTCCGGCAAATGTGGTGCTGTAATAAGCGAGATTTTTCCTCCAGTGGACATCTTCCTCGTCAAATCGCGCATCAACCAGAATCTCGCGCGCGACCGGATGCTTCATCAGAAAGGTCTTGAGCCGTTCGCCGAGTTTTCGGCCGTCCCGCGGCCAATCGACGAGTCTTTGGTCAAAAACCACGCCGACGCTCACGTCACCGCCTTTCAGTGGAATCCACCAGCTCCACCAGCCGTCGCCGATCACATGGTTGGTGGCAGTGTTACGTGTTGCGTAAACAGCGCGCGACCATGAGGGATATTTCTCGGCCAGCTCGCGGCTGTCCCAGTCCTTGACGCCTTTCCATCTCGACCACGCCGCTGCAGTCGGATGTTCGGTGTTGGATTTCCACCAGCCCTGTTTACGAGCCAGAATTGCAGCTACACCCGATGCATCAACAATCCAACCCGAGCGAACTGTCCTGGTGCCGTCGCCGTTGCGAAATGTTACTGTTTGTTCTTTTCCGGGCTGTAGTTGCACATCGATTATTGTCGCCGGACGCAGAATCTCCGCACCAGCAGCACCGGCGCGGCGTAGCACCTCTTCATCAAACGCGGCACGATCCAGTTGATACGACGGCACGCGTACCTGATAAAGCGGCCCGAGTTCGCTCGCTTCCGATAGCGTCTTTACTTCGCCGTTTGTAAACCAAAACCGCAATCCTTGCTTCGCCAGATGCGATTCGTTCAGATATTGCGTCAATCCCAGCACTCGGCCCATGAAATATGCACTGACCTCGACGGTTGCTTCGCCGACGCGCCGCGAAAGTTTTATCGATTTTTCCAAAATCAATACGCGAATTCCCGGGTTTTGCCGCAACAGAAGCGTAGCAGTCGCTGCCCCGGAAAGCGCGCCTCCCATGATTATGACGTCATAAAAGTCCGTATCGTCTGATTGAGGCGGTTTTATACGGGCTTCCATTTTACGAACAGATAGTTTTCTTGGTCCGACCTTATTACGTCAAGTGCGCAATTGATTACCAACCGAGTCGCAGAGTCCGTGCGAAAACAATGTTGACCTTGTCCGATCCGGGCTCATTCCGCTAACATTGAGGCCGCATAGCTCCGTCCATGAACAACGTTCATCTTGCCATCCAGTTTTTTATTCAGCTTGCCGTTATCCTTTTATTCTGCCGGTTGGTCGGCATGATTGCTTTGCGCCTCGGCCAGCCGCAAGTCGTAGCGGAAATGGTCGCCGGTGTGCTTCTCGGACCATCGCTTTTTGGTTTGGTCTGGCCCGAAGCGCAGCATTGGCTTTTCCCGTGGGACAGCAGTCAGAAAATGCGCGATACCCAGAGTTATTTGTTTCCAGCGTCGCAACTGGGTCTCGCGCTTTACATGTTTGTGGTCGGAATGGAATTCCGTGTCGACATCGTGCGCCGCAAATTAACAAGCTCAATCGCCGTGTCGGTGGCCGGAATGTTGACACCTTTCGTATTGGGCGCCGGCCTGGCTTGGATTCTATTTGATCACACGGCGCTATTTCCAACCACGACTTCGCGCTCGGAAGCAATGCTCTTTCTTGGCGCATCCATGTGCATCACCGCTTTTCCCATGCTTGCGCGCATCATTCATTTCAAAAAATTGACCGGCACAACCATGGGAACGGTGGCGTTGGGCGCAGGGGCAATCGACGATGCAACGGCGTGGTGCCTCCTCGCAGTTGTTCTCGCGAGTTTCGAGAAAAATTGGAGCCACGCTCTGGTCAACATCGCCGGTGGCGTCGCTTACGTAGCTTTGACGCTGCTAATTGTGCGTCCGTTGCTGCTTCGTGCCAAAGTTTGGTTCGCAAAAAACGGAACACTCACCGAAGCCGGGTTGGTTGTCGGACTTGCGCTCATGGCCTTGGGTGCGTGGTTCACCGACCTCATCGGTTTGCACGCAGTATTCGGCGCGTTTGTCATGGGCGCCGCGATGCCACGCGGGGTCGTCGTGCGTGATCTTGTTGGCCGCATTCAGCCGCTTACTGTCGCGCTGCTGCTCCCGCTCTTTTTCACGTACTCGGGCCTGAATACAAAGATCGGTTTGCTCAATACGAGTTTCCTTTGGGCTATGTGTGGCGCGGTGTTGATCGCGGCTATTCTGGGCAAAGGCGTCGCCTGCTGGGTAGCCGCGCGCGCCACTGGCATTCCGAATCGCGAAGCGCTCGGCATCGGCACACTAATGAATGCACGTGGATTAATGGAACTGATCGTTATCAATATCGGGCTCCAGCGCGGCATCATATCAGAGGGACTTTTCGCCACGCTGGTGATTATGGCAGTCCTCACTACGCTCATGGCCTCGCCGCTCTTCGAAAGACTCGTGGGAAGCAATACACATCAGTTTGTTCCGGATCCCGAGGCTGAAGAAGCAAGCGAACTCAAGTTCGTCCGCTGAGGTGACCGTTTTTTAGACGCTAGTGGAGAAATTCGAAGACAACGTCTCCCCATCTGGAGGTGCCAGCACATTCGCAAAAGGGTGACCGGAAAGCTGCGTTGTTGTTGCCGGCTTGTGAAGGTCGCAAGGGTTAAACTCCATTGGCAATGGAACCTTTCGAAGACACTTCACTAGGGTAACCGGCCTCTCGGTCACGCCGGAAAGCGCGGCGCGTTATCTTGAAACGTTTCTGGATCGATATCATACCGAAGAACAGCTGGTTCAGAAAGCGGGTCCACAAACTGGCGTTCCATTTGCCTGCGAGCATCGTGGCGACAGATCGAAAGATGAGTGTTGGGGGCTCCGGGCTGAAAAAGACATCGCGAAACTGTGGTGTGTAGAATCCCACCACAAACCGGCGAAACGTCTCGAATCGTTTTCGCTGGCGACGAGAGAACGCCGCGAAGGTCGAGGCTGAGAAGTCATTTCTCGCCAGAGCGCGATGGAGCGCGGCGGCGGCTTCAATTCCCGATTCCATGGCGATTGAGACTCCGGTCGAGAATACGGGATCAAGAAACGATCCTGCGTCGCCGGCCAGGATCCAGCGATTGCCAGCATATGCCGAAGCGCTGTACGAGAAATCCTTCTCGACGCGAACCGGCCATTCCCGCCGGGCTTCGCGCATTAACTCAGCGACAATCGGCGTATCGGAGATCGTGCCATTCAGCGTCTCCTCCGGCGAACCATTCGCCAATCTGCGGTAAAGGGCCTTTGGCAGAACAACACCGACACTCGTTAACTCTTTGGAAATCGGAATAAGCCAGAACCAGCCGGCGTCGTCGCGTGCGATAAGCCGGATATCGTCGGGCCGCGGTCCTTCCAGTCGCGGCACGTTCGTATAGTGCGAGTATATTGCTACGTTGGCGAGCCGGGGCTCCTCGGTGCGCAAATTGAATTTTCGAGCGAGCAATCCTCCGCGGCCTGTAGCATCAACCAGAGCTCGCACACGCACACGCCGGGCCGCAGCATCGACGCGTGACGCGACGTCGAGGATTGCCGCGTCTGCTGCAAACTCACATGTAATCACGTTGCACGCTTCTCGAACGTCGACACCCACTTCGCGAGCCCGTTCCAGCAGAATGCGATCAAATTCCTCGCGGGGTACCTGATAAGTCTGAGGCTTTGTGACCTCTCGAACACAGGTGAAGTCAACATATCGGCCATTCTGACCATCATGCGTGAAGAGGCGCGCACCCCATTTCTCCGGGAAACTTGCGGCCTCGATCTGCTTGGCCACGCCTAACGCAGCGAACGAGTCGTTCGCAGTCGATAACAACGACTCACCGATATGAAATCGCGGGAAAATCTCACGCTCAAACAGAACGACAGAATGCCCGCGCTGCCGTAACGAGATAGCCGACGATGAACCAGCAGGACCGCCCCCGGCCACAGCGAAATCAAAGTCATACCCAGGATCGGACGTGGTCATCGCGCCGCTAAAGTATCATTTCGAAGAACTGGAAGCAGGTAATTTCTTTACGCCTCTAGTCGACGAAAACCAGCATTTCGCCTGTCAGCGCACACTCGGCCGCACGGTTACCTGGAAAACGCGACCGCATTTTCCCGCCTCATCTTATTTGGATGTCGCATCGAGCGAAAACTGAGCCGGCAGTCGGATTCGAACCGACGACCTGCTGATTACAAATCAGCTGCTCTACCAGCTGAGCTATGCCGGCGCTGCTCCATATGAAAGCCGTTTTTTGCGAGTTCATCAAGCATTCGTCCGTAATGGAATGCTCTACCCGTCAAATCCGGCATACCACTCTATTGTCCATCACGGGATGCCAGTGTCATCTTCTTCCCTTCATTGCTTTTCCAAGGTGACTTTGATGCGAACAATGGCGACGCAAAGGCGGCTTCGCCACGTTAAATCATTGCCCGCTCCATACTTATTGCTGCGTAACCAGATTTTTACGATTCGAAGCGGTGGAAGGCCATGTGTTGTAAGCACAGCCCAATGCACCCTTCGCATATACTCATGCCTGCTCTCATCCGCCGACTGCGGGTTCTCTGCCATGAATCTCTTGACCGTCTGCCAGCGGCACCTCGTATCAAACCACGCGGCGAAATGGGGCAACAAATAGTTGCAATAGAGGAGCCACAGTAAGGCCAGGATGGCTATAAGTATAAGGCCCCACAGAATGTAATTAGACGGCATTTTTGCAATCATCATCTCACGAGGCCGCAGACGACGAGCCAGAGAATGCGGCAGCCAGAACATCTCGGCCTTCCTGCATTGCGATCAGATCGGAAACGTCCACAAACAGGATCGGCTTATCGCGTGCGAAATCGACCGCGCCTTTGGTGAAACCGCCACGGGACACGATGATGCCAAAGCTGGCTCGCGTGTGATGTATCACCCCGTAAAGATCACGAACAACGTGCGGCCCAACGGATAACATGTGCGCCTTGCACTGGACGACGCCTTTGAGGCCGTTTCTGGTCACTTCTATATCGATGCCACCATCGGCCGAGCCCGGCGTGACTCTGGGATTGAACTGATGCTTTTTCAGGACCTCCGCGGTCGCTCGTTCAAATGCGTAACCGTCGAGGAACATCCAGTAGGATCGTTTGCGCAGTTCGGCTTCATGCGCGGCGGCGTCTGCCTCGCTTTTGGCCGCTAAATATAACTTGCGGAGGCGTAACGCTTGGAGAAACGCCAATCAGCCCGCGCTTGGATGCCTTCGCTTGTGACCCTCTACGACACCTGTCACGATGGCCATCACTATCAGCCAGCCTGGGAAGAATCCCGGCATCGCCATCAGAATGAAAAACAATCGAACTGCCTCCGCATTGTTCAAAGTCCAGCCGCCAGCGGGAAAGTTCGGATTCAGCGCGGCCGACGGCCAGACTGCCAAGCCAGCTTATGGGGCCGTCGGCTTCATCGATGGGTTAGATTCTCAACCAGGGCACTTGTCTAACGTTCCCATTCTCATCGACTCGGAATGCAAAAACATCCAAACTCTTAGCGCCTGTACTGGTGTACACAAAAACCTCGTACCTCTTTCCGCGTCTTAGGCGCAGCGGTCGCTGACTTTCTTTTAGATCAGGATACGTTGCGCCGTAGGTGATGTAGCGCGAGGCGCTGTGCTCCTTCGGCGCTCCATACCGCGCGTGTTGAGCCATCTGATTGCTCCTCCCGCACTGTCACGGCCGTGACGGTAAACTCTTGGCGCGGGCGAAATATGTCGCCAAGATAAAAACAACACCATGTTGGAGACTGCCAACAGGGACGACGTCAATGACAGGTTGGAATACCGAGCACGATGCGAGCAGAACTATGCTCGCTGCGATAGCGCACGTCGAAGCCGACAACATGTAACGGGAATTCGACGGCAATCTGTCATCTATTTCTGCCTCCATCGAGGGCAGTTTGTCGGAAAACACTGCAAGTCGGCAAGTTTGAATTCGCGGCTGTCTAAGGCGAAACTAATGCAAACGGCAGTTCCGTGTTACCGGTAAATGATCGGATGCACTGGCCTGGGTAACGGTAGGCTGCGACGCCGTTAACCCCTTCGTAAATATGAAGTCAAAGGTCGCGTCCGGAAGGCCATGATTCCCCGGATGAGTTACGCGTTGCGCTAAAGGTAATCCCTCAAAACCGTTCTGGTATCCAGCATCTCTAAGGGTATCGAGTGTTCTTTCAGTCGAAAATTATTTGCGTTGAAATCGCCTGCGATCACAACTCCTTTGATCGTTGGAATTGTAGTTCCGATCACGTCATGGACGTGCGTCAAAAGTTGAGCAATAGCGACTTCACGTTTTCGAATGTTCTTCGCGGTCTCGGCCTTTCGATCCCCGTGAGTGATCAGATTGCTCTTTAAGTGTACCGAATAGACGCCAATGTCCTTGTCTCCGATCTTAAACCAGGCAAACGCAAAGCCCCTAACTGGCTTCGGGCCGACAGCGGCCGCGCGAATCTGTCGAGAATAGATCGTAAAATCGTACGCCCTAAGCAAAGACGCGTTCCGGCGTCGTCTGGAAGGTGTGGAGCGCGAAAACTTGAATCCACCAGCCGGGTTGCGCGCATCTCATGAATGGATGGGTGACGTGTCGACAATCCCAGAAGCGGGACGACAAAATCCCGGAAGCGACAAGACTCCATCGTCATCTGCTTCACAGGATTCAACTCAACCAGATGAATTCGAAGGAGTTATGAGTTTAGAAACAGTTCTGGTACGAGCTTTGCAACGTCTCGGAGCGATATGGTAGCCACGCGAAATGGGCAGAACAACCTTGGGGGGACCATAGGCTGCGACGTTTACGAGGTCCGTCCCCACAAGAGCGGGGATGGTGTTGATCTAATCAGCGATCGGTTTCGATACGGCCCGATCTGGTATGCAGGGCCAGACGCGGTCCGTAACGCGGTCGCGTACGCGAAGTACCGCTCTCTCTCGCGCTCGCACCGGGCAAAGATCCGCGTGTTGGACGACTTCGGCGCTGTAATCCAGACGCACTAGTCCGTTGATGCCTCAAACACACTGAAGTTGCAGCGAAATCGGACCGTTGCCTTCATCGGCTGGTTAGATCGTCTTGATCGCCCACATGACGACCAGCAGTCCAGTAATTCCACCCCTGATAACGCCGCTCGGGATCACATATGGCG
>JAALOD010000095.1 GCA_013372845.1 Candidatus Udaeobacter sp. | reverse complement strand
CAATGTGCTTGTCCACGAGCCGTCGCCCTTCTTATGCAAAACCCCGGTTGTGCCATCGAATTTACGCCAGCGAAATGTGTCGCCTTCGGATCGCGCGATATCGACAATCTCTCCATCCGAAAAGCGATACGTGCCGATTTGGCAATCATCAGGCCCCGCGGTTTTAGATTCACTGGCAATAACTGCACCGATACAAACGGCTGAAAGCACGCAGACGATCAATCGCCGCGACATCAAATGAATTCCAAACCACGACATCCCTACTTAGGATGAAATTCGTCACCAATTTGGATTCGAAATTTTTCGTTCATACGATCATTCTCTCGTAGCGGGAACAAGTGGCCATCAGCCGGTCCAGCTGAAACTGAGATCTCTCGACTGCGCTCGAGATGACAATTTAAAACGCTTCGTCCTTGAAATGGCGTTTGCCTTTTAGCGCCTTCGCGTATTCGTCCTTGCTAAGGATGTTTTCGTCCAGCTGCATGTCGGTCCGAAGAAAGTTTCGGAACCATGTTTCGATTCGTTGCCGATCTTGCAGCACTTCTTCGGTGATATAATTAGCGTCGATGTTGATGCAGATCGCACCAACGATTCCAAATTCCTTTCGTTTGATCGGGATCGTCGTGCATTTGAATTTCCGGTCTCCGATGTTCAGATCATAATTCAATTTGTCTTCGTTCAGAAGCTGCCGGCGTTTGAGATCAATCAGGAGATTCGTTGTGCCGTCGCGCAAATGCCTGCCGGTAACATTGTTTTCGAGCGTAATAAGCGAGTGTGCGGGATCGGCCAGGTTGTGCAGGAGGATTTCGATTCCGGTATTGGGAAAGGATTTTCCGATCAGGCGAACAATCCGTTCGTAGTTTTCAAGAAATTCTTGCGTGTCGTCGGCAATTGTCTTGCCATCATATTTCTCGAATAACTGGGCGTACACCTTTTGCTCAGTGGGCTCGAGTTGTGCGCGCACATTGTTTTGTTCGCCGATGAAAATGAGCTGCCGTGCCGCCGTGTGATCCTGGTTCTTGAGGAAGTAATGCATGCCCAGCCGAAAATCTTTCAGGCTGAACTCGCCAAAATTCTCGCGAGTGACGATGAATGGATAGAAATCGTACTCTTCCAGGTTTCTCCCAAACTTGCGGCGTTGTTCCTTGTATTTGCCCCAGAGAAATCCTGTTACCAGAAAGAGCAGTGATACAATGATCGACGCGATAACGTTGACACTGAGTTCGCTTTGCACGGCCTTGGTTATGGGACAAACATCGTTCCTGCTGCTTTAGCCACGGGCCTGCGGCCGATGTCTTCCGGAGCGCAGTCCCTGGGAAAACGGCTCACAGAGCCGTGGCTACAACGTTCTGATGGCGCGAAGACTAACGGATCAGAGATTTCCAGCCAAGCTGGAAATAGTGATATTCTCCAACGCGACGATCGCTGGCCGGGAAAGCGCGTACGCGACGGCGCTGGCGACTTCCTCTGGGGAGATCATTTTGTGGCGCGGCCATTTCCCTTCGATGTGAGTCCAGATGTGGGTGTCTGTTGCGGCGGGATAAACGTTGATCATCCGGATTCTGCGGTCGCGCAATTCTTCGCGCACACATTGCGAGCGGCCTTCAAGCGCGAACTTGCTCATGCAATAGGCGCTCCAGTTCGCAAAACCCGTCTTCGCTGCGATGGAAAGAATGTTAACGATGCTGGAGCCGGGCGGCATATGGGGCGCGAAGTGTTGCATTAACAGAAACGGCGCAGTGATATTAACCCCCACGGTTTGCTCCCATTCAATCGATGTGATTTCGCAAAAGGGCTTTACTATTGCGATGCCCGCGTTGTTCACGAGCAGATTCAGCGGCTTCTTTCCAACTTGATCGATGAGATCGGAAACACCGGACGGCAAGGCAAGGTCATGAATCAATCGGACCACGTGTGCACAGTGGGGCTTCACCGCCTCGTACACTTCCGCTAACGCGACGGTATCGCGACCGTGGAGAAGCAATTCAACGTCCACACCTGCCAGGTTCTCGGCAATCGCGCGGCCAATTCCACGGCTCGCACCTGTGATAAGATAACGTTTCATGTCGATTCGAAAACGTCGAACGCCCAACGTCCATCGTCCAACGCTGGTTTGCTGTAGCGGCGGTCTGCGACCGCCGAACCCTTATTTCGATCACGGCGCTCACAGAGTGCCGCTACAGTCGCCTCAAGGTGAACCGATTGTTCGCGGTTTCCCATAACCGCAGCCTAACGAGTCGCTGATTCAGCCGATTATCGATCTTCGGCCAGAGTGCGCGCACGATATTTTCTCCAGTTGAAGGCGCGTTGCGGAAATCCTCTGTTTCCAGATCGAGGTGCCGATCCCGCCACGGTTCCAACGACTCCTGGATAGCTTTCCTGAATTCAACAAAGTCGTAGAGCGTTCCGCTGCGCTCATCGTAATCGCTGCCGATGGTTGTTTCGGTCAGATAGCCATGGCCGTGACCAAGCGGATTGTTGCACTTGCCGTAGAGCTTTGCGTTTTCGGCGTCGGAAAGGGTGGCGGCACGTAACCGGTGTGCCGCATGAAATGCCATCCGCATCCCCAGGAACACCGCTCTATCCTTCCACACCTCGGCAAAAAAATCTGCGCGCTCGTGCAGACGTACGCGATCCAGCGGCGTCATCGAGTTTGCCCGTTGGTAGATGTAATGGGCCAAACTCTCCGTCGTTATGGGGTGATTCGCCAGGCCAGCGACGTCTTTATTGAGATAGCGGTGGTCGAGTTCTTCGTGCAAAGCACGCAAACAAGCGTGGATTGCATCGTGACCCACTAGCGGCAGATCTTGAGCGCTGAACGCTTTCGGAGATCGGTACGTCAGACGGACGCGATAATTATGTCCGTGAATCGAAGTGGCCGAACCAAACAAACGCGCATTTTCCTCAGCGCTTAGCCGAGGCGACGTGGTTTTGCGCGCAGCTGAAAATTCGAACCAATAGTTCGCCTCGCAAGCGCCATTAGAATAAAAGGTTGCGCTTCGCTCAGACGACTCGGTCAGATGACAGGCAACAAGTGTCGCGACGTTGTCAGAGAATAACGGCGCGACATCGACGTAGAGTTGCCGCGCAATATTTTCGGCAGTCGGTGGAACGGCACGGAAGGAAGAATTGTCTTCGTTGAGGAATTTGTGGTCGAACCGCTGCCGCACAATCCTGCCGGCGCGCTCCTTGATCTCGCTGATGTTAATCAGCATTCCCGTAGCAGGATCGACAGGACCGGTGAAAACGAAATAGGCGACGTAATTGCGACCGCTCCCGTAGCGCGCACTCGTTTCAGGCCCAAAAGCCGCCAGATTTTCGATGTCGCTCCAATGGTCGACGTGCAAGCGGCGGGAGGCTGAGAATTCGAGTCGTTTGCTGACGGTCAGGAGCACGACGTCATCACCTCCTCATCCAATCGCTGCTCGGCACGGCATCAACCGAGAATTAGTCAAAGATTCTTTTGACTTACTCGGTATCCTCATGATCTTTAAATCAATGAAACATATAGGCTGGCGAGAGCGGTTGTTCAAAAGCACACGGGGAAAAATCCTCGATCTCCTGCGGACACGAGAACGGACGGTGAACGAACTCGCGGCAGAGTTGCGCCTGACTGACAACGCCGTGCGAGCGCACCTTGCCAGTCTTGAGCGCGACAGACTCGTGTCCCAGTCAGGCATGAGACCAGGCGTTCGCAAGCCCCACACTACGTATGCTCTCGGGCCGGACGCCGAACAATTGTTTCCGAAGGCATACGGGCGGCTGGTCTCGCTTCTTATGTCGATATTCTCGCGCCAGATTAAGCCAGGAAATTTGCGCGCTGGAATGCGTGCCGCTGGGCGAGCCGTGGCCCAGAAACATTTGCATGAGTTGAAGGGCAAAACACGTCAGCAAAGAATTGATGCTGCGCTGCGCATTCTCAAGGAGCTGGGCGGGGCGGCTGCTTTTCGTGAAGAAGATGGCAAGCACTTCATCTATGGGAACGGGTGTCCGATTGCTGCTGCCACGGCGAATCATCCTGAAGCATGTTTGCTGGCGGAATCACTGCTCACGACCGTAATTGGCTCGCCGGTGAAAGAATGTTGCATCCGCGGAGCAGCCCCTTCCTGCCGCTTTGAGCTGAAATAAGCTCGCCTTCAAGGCTCGCTAGAGATTGAACGTCACATTCGCAACGCAAGAGGTTCACGTCTCGGTCCAATAAATAATCAAATAAGTTATTGACTTATTATGATGAAGCAAGAGATTGCGCCTTATGAACATGACTATCGAACAGATACACGACTCGGCCACCGCGGCCGCGGACAACATCGCGAGTTCGCCGGCTCGTCAGGCATTCCGGATTCTCCAGTTCGGGTTCACGGTTGCGCCCATCCTCGCCGGATTGGACAAGTTCTTTCACCTGCTGGTCAACTGGGATCAGTATCTCCCTGGAGTGGTGGCAAGAATGTCACCCGTGCAACCTCACACCCTGATGCTTGTCGTCGGAGTGATCGAGATTGTGGCTGGAATCGGAGTCGCCCTCAGACCTCGGATCTTCGCCTACATCGTTGCCGCCTGGTTGGCGTTGATCGTAATAAACCTGTTGCTGATTCCCGGATACTTTGATGTAGCGCTGCGCGATTTCGGGCTACTTCTTGGCGCTCTTGCACTGGCTCGATTGAGCCAGCAGTTCTCGCGCAGCTAAGTCACTGGGTCCGGTTAGCTGTAGTTGTCTCTGCGAGACGGGATCAATTCCAGGCGCGATTGTAGGGCGTTTCTGTGAACCCCGAAAGCTTTCGGGGCTCACGCAGATGCCCTGCAATCAATCTTTCAACAGCGCCAGAAATTCGGAGCGGGTTCGGGCGTCCTCTTTGAAAGTGCCGAGCAGACAAGAGGTTTTCATGACCGAGTTTTGTTTTTCGACCCCTCGCATCATCATGCAAAGATGTTTTGCTTCTACGACGACCGCCACTCCCGAGGGCTCGAGACATCTCATCAGCGACTCCGCGATTTGAGTGGTAAGATTTTCCTGGATCTGCAGACGACGCGCAAAGACATCGACAATCCGCGCTACCTTGGACAAGCCGATCACTTTGCCGTTCGGAAGATAAGCCACATGCGCACGGCCGATGAAAGGAAGCAAATGATGTTCGCACAACGAATAGAGCTCGATGTCTTTGACCAGAATGATCTCGCTTGCTCCTGACTCGAAAACCGCCCCGTTTATGATCTCATCGAGATTCTGGCGATAGCCTTGCGTGAGAAACTCCAAGGCGCGCGCCGCGCGATCGGGCGTGCGCCGGAGACCTTCTCGATCAGTGTCCTCCCCGACGCCCTGAAGTAGCTCGCGGTACGCATCCGCGATTCTGTCGAGATCGCTCTCCCTCAAACGATTGCCCTCGCGCGTGCATCGTTCCTCGACGTCGAGATCTGAATTGCTGCGCTGAATCATAACTGCGTTTAAAGGTTAGCTCTGCTCTTTTGCCATCGCGCTGGCAAGCGCGATCCACCTAATCGAGCCAGCTTTCTGGATATTTTGGATCGTCCAGCGCAAGCGATTCTTCGGTGAGCTCGAGCGTATGTTGTGTGTCGAACATCACCGCAAGTTCTTCCGTGCGTGTCGCGTTCCTGCTTGCCATGATCGTCCCCGGGTGCGGGCCGTGTGGAATGCCACGCGGATGCAATGTGATTGAACCGCTCTCGATCCCGCGCCGTGAACCAAAGTTCCCGCGCACGTAAAAGAGAACTTCGTCAGCCTCGACGTTGTCATGCACCCACGGGATTTTTACGGCTTCCGGATGGGTGTCGAGCATGCGCGGTGCAAACGTGCAAACAACATATCCACGAATCTCGAATGTTTGATGGATCGGTGGCGGTTGATGCACCGTGCCCGTGATCGGCTCGAAATCCTGCGCGTTGAACGTGAACGGATAGAGATAGCCGTCCCAGCCGACCGCGTCGAACGGATGATGGGCCAGCGTCACCCGGGTGAGTCGCGGTCCATCTTTTACGAGAATATCGACGTCTTCCTCCTTATCGATCGTAATTATTTCGCGAGGACCATGAAGATCGCGCTCCGAGTAGGGGGCGCCCATCTTAATTTGCCCCTCGTGATTCAGGTAACGCTGCGGAATCCGGACCGGCCCGACGGATTCGAGAATAAGGTAATCCTCCTCCTCAATGTTGTCCGGAACCAGCCTGTAGGTGATTCCGCGCGGAATGACGATGTAATCCTCGGCGCGATAAGGCAGGTTGCCGAAAACAGATTCCATCACGCCGCTGCCGCCAAACACAAAAATGATCTCATCGGCGCCGCCGTTTTTATAATATTGAAACTTGTCGTACGCCTTCGCAGGCTTGGCGCGGTACGCGATCACGTCCTGATTAAACAACATCGGAATACGTCCGGTGTAGAGATCGCCGCGCCGCGGAATACTAGCCGTCTTTAAGTGATGATGTCGCAGCGGACTATCGGTCACCTTCTTTGGTTCCCAATGTTTGATTAACTCAACGTTGCGTACCCGAGTCGGCGGACGCAGGTGATACATGATCGAGTACGCCTCATCGAATCCTTGCGTGGTGAAAACGTGCTCATAGGCGATGCCTTCGTTCTTATAGCTCGGCGTCGATCCGTTGCGATGGAACCAGATGTGATGTTTCCTCGGGATGTCTCCCAGTCTTTGGTAATACGGCATATCAATTCTCCTTCCTATCCTGTCATTCCGAACGCAACGAAGAATCTCTAATCATTGGTTCTTTAGGTCATTCTGGCAAAGCAATCGATCCGAGATGTTTCGCTTCGCTCAACATGACAAATTACAAGTTCCCTCTTGCTGCCTGTTCGCGTTCGATGGCTTCGAAGAGCGCCTTGAAATTGCCTTTGCCAAAGCTCTTCGCGCCTTTGCGCTGAATAATTTCGAAAAAGAGCGTCGGCCGGTCTTCTACAGGTTTGGTGAATATCTGAAGCAAATAACCTTCATCATCGCGATCGACCAGGATGCCCAACCGTTTTAATGCATTTAGTTCTTCATCGATGTGACCAACGCGATCGAGCAGCGTGTCGTAGTAGCTCGATGGGATGTTCAGAAATTCGACGCCGCGCTTTTGCAGGTCCGTTACCGTTTCAATGATGTTTTTAGTTGCCATGGCGACGTGTTGTACGCCTTCGCCGTTGTAAAACTCGAGGTATTCGTCCACCTGCGATTTCTTTTTGCCTTCAGCGGGCTCGTTGATCGGAAACTTCACAAACCCATTGCCGTTGCTCATCACTTTGCTCATGAGCGCCGAGTATTCGGTGGAGATATCCTTGTCGTCGAAGCTAAGGATGTTCCGGAACCCCATTACATCCTCGTAAAATTTTACCCACGGATTCATCTGGCCTAAGGCAACATTGCCGACGCAATGATCGACATATTGCAGGCCGGTCTGAGATGGCTTGTAATTCGATTCCCACTTGCGGAAACCCGGCATGAACGGGCCACGATAATTCTGCCGTTCGATGAACAGATGAACGACCTCGCCGTAGGTATGGATTCCGCTCATCACTACCTCGCCATGTTTATCCGATAGCGTTTTCGGCTCCATATAGCTTTTGCCGCCGCGCTTCGTTGTTTCTTCCCACGCAGAGGATGCGTCCTCCACCGTGAGGGCGAGCGCTTTCACGCCATCGCCATGTTTATGAACGTGATCGGCGATTGGATTATTCGGCCGGAGCGGAGTGGTCAGAACAAGGGTTAATTTGTTCTGGCGAATCGCGTAGCTCGCCCGATCCTTCGTTCCCGTTTCCGGGCCGGAATAGGCGAGGCTTTGAAATCCGAAAGCTGTCTTGTAGAAGTGGGCTGCTTGCTTGGCGTTGCCGACATAAAATTCGACGTAATCGGTGCCGTGTAGTGGCAGAAAATCCTCGTCCGTTTCCGGCATCCTTTTGGCTTTTGGAGCAGCAATTGTCGTTGGCATAATGACCTCCTAACTTTCTCGCGCTGAATGCGCCTCCCAAATATAAGTTCGACAACCACCCGTCGCAAGGTTGCGCGACACGGAGTTTGCAGCAGCATGCGACCGCGTGGACTAGCCGGACTGGTCGAGCAGCGTGCGCAGCTTTAAGCGCAGCGCGTTCAACCGGATGAAACCAGTAGCGTCACTTTGATCAAACGCAGATCTTTCGCCTTCCATTGTTGCGACTTTTGCATCGTAAAGACTCTTCGAACTTTTGCGGCCAGCAACGATAAGATTGCCTTTGTAGAGTTTTAGCCTAACGAGTCCGCTCACGTCGCGTTGCGTTTCTGTGGTCAGAGCTTGCAACGCTTCGCGCTCAGGCGAGAACCAGAAACCGTTGTAAACAAGCTCCGCATATTTTGGAATGAGGCTGTCGCGCAAGTGCATGACTTCGCGGTCCATCGTCAGCGTTTCCATTTGTCGATGGGCAAAATGCAAAATCGTTCCACCGGGCGTCTCATAAACGCCACGACTTTTCATTCCGACAAAACGATTTTCGACAATGTCCACGCGACCGATCCCATGTTTGCCACCGAGCTTGTTGAGCGTCTGCACGACTTCCAGGGGCGACGATGATTTGCCATTCACCGCGATGCAATTTCCGCGATGAAATTCCACCTCGACATATTCCGGTTCGTTAGGCGCGTCTTCGGGCGGGACGCTCAATTTGTACATGGCGCGCATCTCAGGTGAGCTTGCGTCGAACCACGGATCCTCCAGTACGCCGCTCTCATAACTGATGTGGAGCAGATTGCGATCCATTGAATACGGTTTCTGCGCAGTTGCTTCGACCGGAATTCGGTTCGCCTTTGCGAACGCAATCATCTCACTACGGCCGGGAAATTGTTTGCGGAAGCGTTCCTCGCGCCAGGGCGCGATCACACGCAATTCAGGCGCGAGCGCCGCGGCAGCTAATTCGAACCGAACCTGATCGTTCCCCTTCCCTGTCGCACCGTGGGCAATGGCGTCGGCGTTTTCCGTGCGCGCGATCTCGACCATTCGCTTTACGATCAGCGGACGCGCGATGCTCGTGCCAAGCAGATATTGTCCTTCGTAAATCGCGCCTGCCTGGAACATCGGAAAGATGAAATCGCGTGCGAATTCCTCGCGCAGATCTTCGATGATACACTTCGATGCGCCTGTCTTCAGCGCTTTCACCTCTAACCCGTCGAGTTCTTCTTCCTGGCCGATATCGGCGCAAAAGGCAATGATCTCAGCCTGTCCGCCTGAGGCGGATTCCTTGAGCCAGCGCAGGATTATCGATGTGTCGAGACCACCGGAATATGCGAGGACGATTTTCACTAAGCTTTCACCTCGCTCTTCTTTTAACCGGAGTGTCATGTTGAGCGAAGCGAAACATCTCTGATTATTGTCTTGAGAATTGTCGATTCAAAAACAACCGAGATACCTCGCTTCGCTCGGGATGACAGAAGACAAGCAGGCTAATCGCCGAAAGAAATGTCCACGTCACGCGCGGTCTGCACCATTTCGCCGTTGGGCGGAACCAGTTTGAGGCGATTGACGGCTTCCGCGATCGGCACCTGGCGCACTTGATAATTTTGGTAGCTGACCATCGACCCAAAATGTCCTTCGTTTGCTAGTTGGACCGCTTTCACGCCGAAGCGCGTACCCAAAATTCGATCGAGCGTTGTGGGCGCGCCTCCGCGCTGCAGATGGCCCAGAACGCAGCAGCGTGTTTCCTTGCCGGTGCGTTTCGCAATCTCGCGCGCCACAATTTCGCCGATTCCACCCAGACGAAATTCGCCGCCTTCCACGTCGCGCTTCACCTGTTCGCCATGTTTTGGCCGCGCACCTTCTGCGACCACAACGACAGTTCCAAGATGGCCGGCCGCCTCGCGCGCCTTGACCACGCTCCCGATCTTGTCGAAATCGAATGGAATTTCGGGAATCAAAATAATATCGGCCCCGCCAGCGATGCCGCCGTGCAAAGCGATCCAGCCGGCGTGGCGTCCCATTACTTCGACAACCATGACCCGCCTGTGGCTGGTCGCTGTAGTATGCACCCGATCGAGCGCGTCCATTACGACGGCGACGGCAGAATCGAATCCGAATGTTGTCGCAGTAGCTTCGAGATCGTTGTCGATTGTCTTCGGGACGCCAATGCAATTAATACCGGCTTCCTGCAATTGCTGCGCCGTCACCATAGAGCCGTCGCCACCAACTATGATCAACGCCTTTACCTGAAGCTCATCCAGTATCTTCATAGCGCCCGCAATGATGTTTGGAGGCACAACGGTCCGGTTACCGGCGCCAACCTTGGCAACAAAATGGCCGCGATTTGTCGTGCCGATGATCGTGCCGCCAAGCGCCATGATTCCGGTAATGCTTTGGCGATCGAGGATAACATGATTGCCCGGTGGAAGAAGTCCTTCGAATCCGTCACGAAAACCAACTACTTCCCAGCCAAGTTTCTCCGCCGCGAGCACAACGCCGCGCAAGACTGCGTTAAGTCCCGGGCAATCGCCACCGCTGGTCAGAACGCCAATCCGTGGCTTCATTTTTGCGATTGATGGATCAAAGCATCTTCTTTGAATCTGCAATACGACCGCCGGCGGCCATTGATCGTATAGTTGCCAGCCGCGTTGCAAAGGGCTGTGCCTTCGCCGAATCGATTCGTGCTCCCCAAGAGCACGACCATCAAATGACGCGGGTAAACGGTTTCCATCTGGCCCTGGCGAACAACTTCCGCCTGACGATTGGCATACAGGATCAAACAATCACCAGACCGCGAGGTGCGACCTGTTTTGACTCCGTCGATGCCCATCTTCCCCAGGAGCTCGTTTGTGTTACGAAGCATGTAATTCAATCGACGCCCGCCCCGATCGAACGAGATTTGGCGTTCCTTTTGGGAAACATAAAAGCGGAAGCTGGCTTTGTTCATTGCGTACCGAGTAAGACGCGCCATGTCTTCAGCTGTCGAATACGGCAACGGCCTGACCTTGTAATCGACGCCGTGCGGGTTGACAAAACGCGTGCGGTCCATCTTCAACTGTTTGGCCAGCGCATTCATCTGCGCGACGAACGCATCAACTGGCGTGTATTTCGTCTGGCCGGGCGCGATCGACTCTATCTTCGAGCCGACGTGGTACGCGAGCGTATAGGCCGCAATATTATCGGACTGGACAAGCGCAGCGTAGAGAAGATCTCGCAGGGTGATGCTATCGCCTGGCTGAAAACCAATGTTGTTTTCAAGAGTGCCTACAAACGCCTCCTGCGGGATCGTGACTGCCTGGTTGAGATCGCCCGATCTTCGTTCCGCCCAATCGAGCACCACACTCGAAGTCGCGATTTTCGTCAGGCTACCAACTTGCAGTTTTTTCCTCGATTCCTGCTCTTCCAAAATGTAGCCCGTTTGCGCATCGGCAATAAGATACGCCTCTGCGCCAGCAGCTGAGCGGAGAAGAGCCGCGCTGGCGAAAAACAGGGAAAAAACGATGAGAAATCGACGTGATAAATGCATAAACACCCTCGAACCGGAGCACCTTAATCGACGCGTTCTGATTGGCAAACGCCCGTCGCAACGCGTTCTAACGTCAAAGGTGGATCGGCTTCTCCAGAAAATGCCAGTCCGGCTCGGACCGATCCCAAGAACGAATCACCGAAGGTGCACGCATCAGGCATCAAAGCGGCAGTTTTGCCACGCATTGAAGAATCGCCGTGGCGACCGTTCCACTAGCCTCATGCGGCCTTCTGTGCCGTTCGAGCCCGACTCACCAGCAACCGCATTACAAAATAGATAATGATCGCCGAAGGGACCGCCAGAAACAGGGAGCCAACGAACGCAGGCCAAAAGGTAGGCCACACAACACGTGAAAATACATGCCAGTGTACGTAGTCACGCAGTCCAAATTGACGAAAATGCACACGCTGCTCTGCCGTGCGCTGCAAGCTCCAGCATCCCAATTGATATTCGGCAACGTAAATCGCCGGCGTCGCCCAAATCACCACGTCGTGCAGGGTCACCGCAATCGCAGCTGCAACCTTGTTGCACCGGCAGACCCAGGCCGTACCGATCGATAGTAGCGTCTTCAGCGGATAAAGCGGTGTGAATCCGAAAAAAATTCCAATCGCCGACCCAAGAGCGATGGAGTGCGGCGTGTCGGCAATTGTCATCAGAGTCATGTGATGTGCCACTAGCCAGCGTTTCAGCCGGGCAAGCGGTGCCGGTAATCGCGAGTTGTAGGTAGACTCCCCGACGATGACTCCAGCGCTTTCAATTTTCGATTATCCAAATTGAAATCAATAGTTGTGCGTCAGCTGCGACAAAAGCGATGCGAGGACGCATCGCACTCCCAAGCTTCGCGAAATATAGTGCTCGCATTCCATAGATTTCGCACGCAGTGCTTTCGAGTGCGTGCGCGTCTTCGCGCCGCTTTCTCATCAGTTTGAATCCGCGCACTTTGTCAACCGCCTCGTGCTAAAACAATTCTGCTGTCTCCGGAGGAGTCTTGACGATTTGACCCAGAGCCTTGCGCAAACGAAGCGCCGCGCGCGGCGCGTAGTCGAGATTATTATTGTTAAAAATCACGTGCAATTCGCGCGCTTCTCGCGCCAGCTTCCTGCTGCGCTGTGCGACTTCCGCGATTTCATTCTCGTTGTAATCGTAATCAAAACGCGTGGCCACCGTTTTACCGGTGATGTAAGCCTTCGCGCTGCGTCCATGCAGTCGAAGATATGCGACGTTCGAATTCGTCACTTCATCCACGCCTGACGGCATGACCATGAAATGGTCCGATTCGGGCGCGTCCACGTTCACAAAGATTGCATGATGCTTTTGCAAAAAATCCATTGTCGCTTGCAACTGATCGCCGACCGCCCAATTACGGTTTCGAAACTCAATCGCAAGGTCGTAATCGCTCAACATTTCGATCAATTGAACAAGCTCGCCTAGCTCATGTTTGCGCGGAGAGAACGCGGGTGAGAGTTGCAAAAGAAAGACGCCGAGCTTGTCCGAATCGCGAAAAATCGCCGCCGCGCACAGAAAAATTTTGAGCAGCGCTTCTTGTAAATCCGGCGTCGATTTCACGCGTCCCCTGTCATCTGTCTCTGCTCGTCGTTGTAACTCCGGCGGCAGGAGCTTTGCCGGTGTCGAGTGGAAGGAGAACAGTTGATGTAACTTTACGTCGAATGTGAAATCATCCGGCGTCGTCGCGCACCAGCGTTCCACCATTCTCGGTTCTGGCACGGAATAAAACGTCGAGTTGACCTCGACCATGTCGAAATGCTGCGCATACCACGGAAGCCGCTCGCCCGCCGGCATCTTTTTCGGATACCAACGCTCGACAAAGCCAGGATCCGACCAACTGGCTGTGCCGACGAGAATTTTTCCGGTTTCGATTTTGTCAGAAGATTTTTTGGTCACGCATCAACGAAGTCACACACGGCGGCGAACGCAAATAGGATCGCTATTTCACCTCGCTGCCGTCGAACAAATGCTTTTTCGATTTGCACAACATCGATATCGAAATTATCGTCGAAATGCGGGGTGGAGCAGCCTGGTAGCTCGTCAGGCTCATAACCTGAAGGCCGCGGGTTCAAATCCCGCCCCCGCAACCAATTTTTCGTAGCGAAGGATCCTGC
>JAALOD010000094.1 GCA_013372845.1 Candidatus Udaeobacter sp. | reverse complement strand
AATTTGTCCTGGGCGATACGGCGATCTCCGCAATCGAACAGGCGTCATCGAGTCGGAGGGGACTTTTTGGCCGGCGAAAAAGGCAACGCTCAGTGATTACGCATTGTGAGAATTGTGGAACGCAATTGCAGGGACATTGGTGCGCGAAATGCGGCCAGCCTGCGATCGATTATCGGCGCTCTTTCCGGCATGTCATTGCCGATTTACTCAATGAGTTTCTGAATTGGGACTCGAAGTTTTTCACAACGATTGCCCTCCTCTTGGTTCGACCGTGGAAATTGACAAACGAGTTTCTCGCGGGTCATCGCGTGCGTTATGTGCATCCGCTGCGACTTTATCTTCTCGCAAGCATTCTCTTTTTCTTTGCAGTCAACTACGCGATCAAGTCGGCCCACTTCGATCCGATAAATCTTTCTCCGGAAAATCGCGCCGAGATTCGGGATGAATTGCAGCGAGAAAACCTCGCCCCGGAAGTCCGGGCGAAAATCGAAGCTGCGCTCGGCGGCGTCGAAGTTCCGTCTAACAAGCGCGCACGGCTTGAAGAAGAATTGAAGCGCGAAGATCTACCGGCCGATGCGCGCCGCGAAATCCAAGAACGTTTGCAGCACGGCGACCCTGTGCCGAACGCGCGTACCAAAATAGAAGACGCGATGAAGGATTTGCCGCCGGAGGTACGCGCCAGAATTCAGGATGCATTGAAGCGTGCTTCTCCAACGCCGGCTCAGGAACCTCAGCAGTCGGGGCAAACGACGCCAGAGCCGAGAGAGAACGATAGGCCACGCCTCGAGTCTGGTTCAGATAAGAACGCATCAACGCCATTCGAAAAATGGATCGAAGCGCGAGCAAAGGAAAAGATGGGTGAGCATGGAACAAAGATGGGGCTGTTTATCGCGACGCTCTTCAGCAATCTGCCTTACATGATGCTTTGCTGTATCCCGCTCTTTGCTTTTGTTTTGAAAATCCTCTACATCCGTCGCCACATTTTCTACATCGACCACCTGGTTTATGCGCTTCACATCCACACATTCGCTTATACCGGAGGCATGCTAATCGTGCTCGCGACAATCGGACTCAACCGCGTGATCCCAGGGCCGATAGCGGGCTGGATCATCGCGCTCCTTTGGATCGCGTTCGTGGTCCAAATTTTCTTGTCAATCCGTCGCGTTTATCGCCAGGGCTGGTTCATCAGCATTTTCAAATTCTTTTTTGGCGGATTTGCGTATCTGATCGTCCTGGTATCTGCGCTCGCCGTGACGTTTTTCATCACAGTCGCCTTACCATAAGAAAACTGATCTCCTCGCTTTCGCGTTAGCCAGTTTTTCTGCCACCGCATTTCCTGCTGATCGGCACATCGCTTTCGAACGCAATAATGCGATTTACGTCGCCAACCTTGACGGAACGAGCGAGAAAAAGATCGCCGATGGAATTTTTCCAGCGATCTCGCCTGATGGAACTCGTGTGGCGTTTAACACCGTCGAAAAAACGAGCGACACGACTTATGTGCGTCACATGGCGGTGGTAGACGTCGCGACCGGTAAGGTGAACGTGTTTAAGGACGTCCCAAGTGAGAATTCGTATTACCCAAGCTGGACGGCTGACGGGAAACACATCCTTTTCACTACGCGCCCGCACGAAGTCTGGGATCTCGCCGCTATTAATTCAGATGGCACGAATTTTCACGTGCTCAAGCCCGGAGTTCAAAATGAAGTGACCTGTTATTCGCCGGTCTGGGCACGCGACGGACAATCAGCTTTTTGCCAGGACATGACAAATATTTATCAAATCGGACTAGACGGGGCGGTTCGCGCCCAATGGAAAATCGAGGAGATCATTCCAAAAGGCGATATGAGCGGCGACGGTCGGATTGACGTTTCTCCAGACGACAAGCGATTGCTTTTGAGCATCGACATGGGCGAGAAATCCGGCCGCAAAGACTGGGACGGCGCGTTGCCGGCGCTTTGGGCGTTCGATCTCCAATCGCAAAAACCGACGAGGCTACCACCCAAAAAACTTTTCGGCTGGGACGGCGTTTGGATCGATAACGACAATGTTCTTTTTCTCAGCCGCGCGCCTGGCGAAAAAGACGACTCGATTTATCGAATGTCTGCTGACGGAAAAAATCTGAAACGCTTAATTAAGAATGGGCGTTTCCCGTCTGTAAGCGCGCCGTGATCGTGCCTAACTTAAAAGCTCTCGCGCTTTTGCCAGCGCCTCCGCGATCTTGCTCGCGTCTTTGCCGGCACCCTGGGCGTTCTGCGGCCGGCCACCGCCTTTGCCGCCTACAATCGGCGCGATCTCCTGAATCAATCTGTTCGCCTGAAATGTCGACGTCATCTCTTTTGGTACCGATGCGACCAGTGCAACTGATCCATTCGTCGCACTAACGAGAAAAATCGGACCTTTGAATTTCGACTTCAATGCATCGACGACTGCTTGAGCAGCTTCCCGTCCCCATCTTGTCGGCGACGCAGAAATTTTTCCTGCATGCGATGTTGCCAGCTGATTCGCGATTTGAGCGGCCCGGCTTCTCAGCTCCGTTTCGGCAGTTTTGGCGCTTTGCTTTTCCCAATCGCGGACTTCAAGCTCGACCTTTTCAAGATGCGCAGCTCGCATCGATTTGCTGAAGCATTTCAGAAGTGCTGGCCTCGCTCTCAAAAACAGGCAGTGACTCGATATCAGGCTTCTTGCGCGAGAAGGCTTCAAACTTTTCCTGCTGACGCGCGGCTTCCTGCTTCGCCCAGCCGCGCGCCGCGTCGCCTGCCACCGCTTCGATGCGGCGAATTCCAGCGGCAATCGCTTCTTCCTTCACGATCCGGAACGGACCGATCTCGCCTGTGGATCGCACGTGCGTACCGCCGCACAGCTCCATTGAGTAACCATTGAGCGCGTGAGGCACACCGCCGATCTGCAAAACACGGACCGTATCGCCGTATTTCTCTCCGAAGAACTGGATAATATCGCTGCGCTTTTTCGCTTCGGCGTACGGGATCTCGGTCCATGATACCGGCGCCTTGTCTCTGATCTTTTCGTTCACCAATTTTTCCACGTCTCGCACTTGCTGCTTCATCAAAGGCGCACTCGAAAAATCAAAGGTCAGTTTGTCAGGTCCGACGTAACTTCCCTTTTGCGAAGCGTCTCGCGAGACAACTTCGTGCAACGCCCAGTGCAATAAGTGGGTCACGGTATGGTGCCCCTGGATCGCGCGGCGGCGATCAGCGTCCACAGAAACTCGCACAGCTTCGCCCGGCTCTGGCGCGCGACCTTGAATCAGCTGCGTAAGATGGACAAAAACGTCGCCGTACTTTTGCGTATCAATTACGCGCAACTGGCCGACCTCAGTTCGGTCGTGACCTGGCACGTGCAACATACCGCGATCGCCAACTTGTCCACCCATTTCGGGGTAACATGGGGTTTGATCGAGAACGACTGCAGGTTCTTGCGGCTTTTCTACTCTCAGAACGGTTTCGACGAGGGCTTCCGCCTCCAAAAAATCGTAGCCGAGAAATTTCGTCGGTGTGATTTCTAGGTCTGCTTTTTCGACGCTGATCTCTTCCTTTTTCTGCGCCTTTCGCGCGCGTTCGCGTTGCTCGCCCATGAGCTGCTCAAACCTCGTAATATCGACCGTAAATCCGCGCTCACGAGCTAGCAGTTCCGTGAGGTCGAGCGGAAAGCCGTAGGTATCGAATAGTTTGAACGCAAAGTCGCCGGAGATTTTCTTCTCGACCGTTCCATCAGGTCGGCGGACGAACGCGCCAAGCTTGTCGCGCTTCTGATAGCCCGCAGCGCGTGACATTTCAGATGCGTCAAATTCTGCCGGACCGCCTGTGTCACCCATAAATTCTGGCAGAGATTCAATCATCTGAACGGCTCTCTCGAACCGTTCAAGGCCGGCCTCGGCATCAAAAAGGTCAAGGCCTCGGTCAAGCGTTTTGTTAAAGGCCTCTTCTTCGCGCCGAATTACATCTTCGATTGTTTTTTGTTTTGCGCGGACTTCCGGAAAAACGTCGCCCATCGTCTTTGCAACGATATCGACCAGCTCAAAGAAGAACGGCCCGTGAAAGCCTAGCGAACGCCCATAGCGAACAGCACGACGAAGGATGCGGCGCAAAACGTAGCCGCGGCCCTCGTTTGAGGAATGATTCCATCGGCGATTGCGAACGAAAGCGCGCGGATATGATCGGCAATAACGCGGAAAGCGATATCTATCTTTTCCTGATCGAGGTCGCTCGTGGGTGGCCGCCCGGCTGCCCTCTTCGACCGGCAAGCGATGCGCTTGCCCTACAATTGGCAGCGTTCCGCGTACTCTTTCCGCTCAGTTTTCCAGTTCGTCGAAAATGGGCCGAAAGATGTCCGTCTCGTAATTGGAGATGGTGCCGGAGAAATCGGTGAGGTTTTTGTGCCTTGAATAATCGCGGTAACGCGCTCGAAGCCCATTCCAGTATCAACGTGACGCGCAGTGAGCGGGACATACTCGATGCGACCGGGTCACCGCCCCGGCTACAGGTTGCGCGTTGAACTGGATGAAAACGAGGTTCCAGATTTCGATGCAACGCGGATCATTTTGTTCACGAGTGCGCCGCGCGTGTCGCCGTCCAGCGTTAGATCGACATGGACTTCAGAGCAGGGGCCGCATGGGCCGGTGTCGCCCATCATCCAAAAATTGTCGGCCTTGCTGCCGTCA
Organism: Candidatus Udaeobacter sp.; assembly: GCA_013372845.1. Lineage (GTDB taxonomy): Bacteria > Verrucomicrobiota > Verrucomicrobiia > Chthoniobacterales > UBA10450 > Udaeobacter. Next base: position 8,978 of record JAALOD010000094.1, on the reverse strand, counting down.
AGAACGTGAATCTTCGGATCGAGATCGGCTTCGCGAAACAGATGCGCCCAGTGATCGTACGCTTCCTGGTCAAACTCACTCGGCTCGCCCGGGCCGGGCTTGTAAACCGTCGCATAAAGTCGTTGCGGTGGAAATTTCCAGCGTTCGACCAGTAATTCCCACGCCCACTCGATTGCTTCTTTTTTGAAATAATCACCAAAGCTCCAATTGCCGAGCATCTCGAAAAATGTGTGGTGATACGTGTCGAGCCCGACGTCTTCGAGATCGTTATGTTTACCGCCCGCGCGAATGCACTTTTGCGTATCTGCTACACGGGCCGGGTTCCATGGAGCTTTTTGCTGCCCAAGAAAGATCGGCACGAACTGGTTCATGCCAGCATTGGTGAAAAGGAGATTCGGTGCGTCCGGCAATAGCGACGACGACGGCACAATGGTGTGCTGTTTCTCTTGAAAGAAATCCAGAAAAGATTGTCTGATTTGCGCTGAAGTCATCGTTCTAACCACTAATAAACCAGCCTTCACATCGTCACGGCTTGGCAAGCACGAATAAACACGAATTTGAGGAAAGCCGAAAGCGCAACTCCGGATTGAACGACGCTTCCGACACCTCTGCCCGCGGCGGATCAAATTCCTGGGGCGATAGTCCCAGGTTCGCCGCGGCGAATCCGTGCTGTGGCGGACTAACTATGAAAAGCGCCTTCGGCGCTAAGCCGACACAACAGGGTTTGCCCTGATGTTAGTCTTTTTCTTCGTCGAGGCGCGCTTTGACCGCCGACTCGATTTCTTCGTAGAGCGCCTTGTCGTTCTTTAAAACTTCTTTCGCGGCGTCGCGTCCCTGGGCAAGCTGGGTGCCCTTGTAGTTCATCCACGAACCACGTTTTTCGATGATCTGCTTTTCCAACGCGAGATCGAGCAGCGCGCCGGTCGATGAAATTCCCTCGTTGTACATGATGTCGAACTCGGCTTCGGTAAACGGCGGCGCGACCTTGTTCTTCACAATCTTGATGCGGGTACGATTTCCCGTAACAACACCATCGGTCTGCTTGATCGCTCCGATGCGGCGAATATCGACACGCACACTGGCGTAAAATTTCAGCGCTTTCCCGCCGGGCGTTGTTTCCGGATTTCCAAACATCACACCGATCTTTTCGCGGATTTGGTTTGTGAAAATGCAACAGGTCCGCGCTTTTGAAATGAGCGACGTGAGTTTGCGGAGTGCCGCGCTCATCAGGCGTGCCTGTGCGCCAACCGTCGCGTCACCAATCTCGCCTTCGAGCTCGGCTCTGGTGACGAGCGCTGCCACGGAATCGAGGACAATCACATCGAGGGCGTTGGAACGCACCAACGTCTCGCAAATTCGCAGCGCTTCCTCGCCAGAACTCGGTTGAGAAACCAGCAGATCATCCAGATCCACGCCGAGCTTTTTTGCGTATGCAGGATCCAGCGCATGTTCGACGTCAATAAAGGCCGCAAGTCCGCCACGTTTTTGCGCCTGCGCAATTACGGTCAATGTTAGGGTCGTTTTTCCCGAGGACTCCGGGCCAAAAACCTCCACGACTCTGCCTCTCGGAAATCCGCCGACGCCGAGGGCTCGATCGATCAAAATGTTCCCAGTAGGAATAACATCGATATCGACAATCTTCTCATCGCCGAGGCGCATGATCGCGCCCTCGCCGTAGTCTTTTGCGATCTGTTGAATCGCCAGGTCGAGATTCTTATTTCGTGCTGCAGTGACTTTGTCTTCGCTGGTTTTTTGCTCGGTTTTCGCCGCCATATCAAGATGACTGTTAGTACGACGCGCTCCTCGATTCGCCAAGCAGAAAAGATTCGGAACAAATCAAAACGGCCGCGAACATTCCGAGTACCTTGACATTCCAATCATCGAGCGGTTACGAGTCGCATCGTGAACCCGCAGAGTGAAGGCCGCCGCGAGCTCGATTCGGTCGTCATCAACGTCGAGCTTACGCTCGCCAGTATTATCCAAGGGGTCGCACTTTTTTTCTTAACGGATAATGCTCGTGCGATTATCACGATGCGGCATTGGATTTCGTTCCTTTATGTCGCCGCAGGTTTGTGTGTGATCTTTATCTTCTGGTCACGGTCAATCATTCACACGCTTACGCTGATTCGTTGGCCGATGGAATTTGGGCATAATTTTTTCTACATCGGTTGCGCGCTGGGCGAAGCGATCCTTTTTAGCCGCCTGGACAATCCTCTGGCGTGGTTCCAGCTCAGCGCCACTTATGCAGCCGCTGTGTGGCTGCTTTTCATCTATGACATGCGACTCATTCATGCGCGCGTCGCGGAAGCGCGTAACGATGCCGATCGGGCTCTTTACGGACGGGCCAGAGCCGACCAATTGTTCAATATTTATGTGCTGGTTCCTTTACTTTTTTTCCTCAACCTCGCCTGCGCGCTCGCGATTTGGATCTGGCCTGATTTCTTCATTACTCGCGGTGGTCACGTATGGTTGATCAGCGCTCAACTCATTTCGTTCATTACTTATCTAGCTTACATTGGCCGTCACTTCAGCAAGATTGCGCAGCTTCTCTTGCGGAGCCGACAGGTGGATTGAGCGTATCCCGTCGTGCCCCAATTGATGTAACGTGAGTCGCGCCGCTCTGTGGAGTGGCAATTCTACCGCTCCTTTCGGCTATCAATGTATAGCAGGACGAACGCGATCCCGATCAGCGGCTGAAGAATTTTTTGCAAAATCCCAAGGGCGAACGTTAAAACGTCAAAACCGTGTGCCTGCTGGGCTTCAGTCAGTTTTTGCAAAAGTGTCTGCGGATCCTGTGTCGTCATTAACTCGTTAAAAGAATGCTGAAGCGTCGTCCATTCCGAGACGAGCGCGATCGCCAATACAAACGCAAACCAGAGAGACGCAATAAAAACGCCGAGCCATATCGGACGTTGAAACCACGGAAGCTCGCGACCGCTCCGCGCTAGATTTCGACTTTCGCGCAACGACTCGATCACTCCTGCGTTTTCGAGAACGGCAAATTGCTGCCAGAAAAGGACATTGACGAAAAAGCGACCGAACATCCAAACCTGCAGGCCGAGCAAAGCCAGCGCGAGAAGAATCACGAACACCGAAGAGGCCGCGGCGACGATCATCGCTGCGATCAGGAACGCAAATACGATCAGCAAGAAGAAAACGCCATAGACGAAGATGCACAGTGCCGCGACGCGCGGCCAGAACCGCACAGCTTCATTGAGCACAGCGAAAAATCCCGGACGGCGCCCGGCGGCAATTTCAGCGGTGAAGATTTGAATGCCCGCTATGTAAACAGGCCACATCGCGATCGAGAAGATGAACATCAAAGGCAAAGCCGCCCGCGGCAGAGTGCGTAAATCAGCATCCGAAGCCTGCACGGTCCGCGTCCACATGGCGGTCAGCTGCCCGCATACCGAAGGCAAAACTACCAGGAGCGTCAGGGGAAGGAATTGAAGAAAGCCTCTCGAATATATCCGGAACGTCTCAGCTAAAATCTGAGCGAAGCCGCGAGACGGTAGCGCTGGCGGAGCCTGCCCTTGGCCTGTCGAACGGGTCAGCTCCGCAGCGCTGGCTGTGGCGAGCGCCTCTGCCTCGAATAGTCCGGGAATCTCCCCTGCTAAAGTCCAAAGCTCGGCATCCGCACGGCGAGCTTCGTTTGCCGGCAGCACCCGGCCTTCCGCTTTCCACTCACGCAGTGTGTCGATATTGGCAGGGCCGTATTCTCTGCCATCAACGCGCACGATCCATTCTTCGGTCACGCCTTGATCATCCCGTATCATGCATTCAGAATCCATTATCAGTCTTTACGATGAAACTGCTGCTTATCGATGGTCACTATTACGTTTATCGCTCGTTTTTCGCTATCCCGAATCTCTCGAATTCCAAGGGCGAACCCACGAACGCAATTTTCGGTTTCACAAAAACATTGCGCCTGATGGTTAAGCATCTGCAGCCGGAATTAGGCGCAGTTTTTTGGGACGAAGGAATGCCGGAACGCCGAGTGAAGCTCCAGCCCGCCTACAAGGAGACGCGCAAGGAAATGCCCAAGCCAATGGTGCCGCAGCTTGATTTTATCCAAAAACTCACGCCCTTGCTGGGTTTCCGAAATATTTCCCTCCCCAACACAGAAGCCGACGACTTGATGGGCTGTTACGCCATCGCCGCCTGCAAGCGCTCTCAAATGGAAGTTGTGCTCGCAACCAATGACAAGGATTTATATCAACTCGTCGGCCCTTGCGTAAAAGTTTATACCACGGCGAAAGCGGATCTTGCTTCGCCAAAGGACGCATTCGCCTTGCTAAGCGAAGATCAGGTCACCGCAAAATGGGAGGTCCAGCCGAATCTGATCGGGGATGTCCTCGCCTTGGCCGGCGATTCAGTCGATAACATCCCGGGCGTTGGATTGGGCCGTAAAACCGCTGCAGCATTGATTCGTGAATTCGGCGGACTCGACTCGTTGCTGGTCAATATCGATAAAGTGAAAAGCGCGCGAACTCGCGAGAAACTTATGAACGCTCGCGACCAAATTTTGGAAAACCGGAAAATGGTTGATCTGGACTGCGATCTTGAACTGCCAGTGCCGATCGATGAGCTCCAGATCAAACCTGATTATCCCAATCTGATCCATGCGTTAGAGCAGTGCGAATTTAAATCGCTGCTCCAGGAAGTTCGCGACGAGGCGGAGCCAGTAGCGGGCGGCGTCCAGAAGAACCTCCTGTAGTGGCTGGCGGAACGCGGTTCGTAATTACCTGACTTCCACCAACTAACGTTCAGACACGGATTTTTCGTAAAAAAGTTGAACGCGCGCCGCTACTGACTGTCAAACTCAACAGGTTAAGGCGATTCGGGTGGTTGCACGTTTTTCTTATATTCGTTGTTTCTCCTTAAGCGTGCGCTGCCCGAATCTTTTTTTGTCTATTTGAGCTGTCCTCTGCTGGGCGCTTTGGGTCGTATCCCGATCTGCCGACGGCGCCTGTACCACACGCTTACGACAGGTGCGTCTGATAGACGTGTTCGGGTTTCGCGCTTATCTTTCTTCGCTCGCCGGGAATCTTTTGAATCCGGACGATCAATATCGCCAAGCCAGTGCTTAGCAAATTTCGATGAAGCCCGACCGTTACGATCCGATTGCCGCGGCTCTCACGGAAGACATCGGCCAGGGCGATATCACGACTGATTTTTTCGTACCAGAGACGCTTCATGCAAAAGGACGCGTTACGGCGCGTGAAAAGACTGTCGTTGCCGGCACGGGAGCCGCAGCGGAAGTTTTTCGCCGGGTCGATCCTTCCATAGACATCCAGGTGGTTCACCGGGATGGCGACGAAATTGTCGCTGGCGACCTTATTATCGAGGTGCGCGGTTTGGCGCGTTCGATTCTGAAGGCGGAGCGCGTCGCACTGAATTTTTTGCAACGTCTCTGCGGCATCGCGACCCTTACGCGCCAATTTGTTGATGCCATTGGAAACCATCCAGCCAAGATTCTGGATACACGCAAAACCACGCCCGGAATGCGGGCATTGGAAAAGGCAGCAGTGGTCGCAGGCGGCGGCGTGAATCATCGCTTTGGCTTGTACGACATGGTGCTCGTAAAGGACAATCACCTGGCGACTTTTGGAGGGCTTTCCAGTTTTGCCGATCGAATTCGTCAGCTTCGTCAGGAGCAACCAAACATCCGCATTGAAGTGGAAGCTGATGATCTGGAGCAAGCGCGCGCTTTCGCCGACGTCGAGGGCATAGACGTCATTCTTCTCGACAACATGACGCCCGCTCAGATGCGAGAAGCTCTCGCCCTGAGGGAAGGCAATATCCAGTTTGAAGCAAGCGGCGGTATCACATTGAAAAACGTAAAACGTGTCGCGGCCACCGGAGTCGATTATATTTCCATCGGTGGCCTGACGAACGCCGCGCGCGCGATCGATATCGCCCTGGAAATGACCCAAGTCCCCGGCTGAAAGTCGAGATGCCAGACGGACTGGTCGCTGAGGAATTGCAGGCCGACCTCACCAGCGGCGTAATCGGCCGGGAGATTATTGTCCTCGAGCAAACGGGCTCGACAAACGATGCGATTCTGCAAATCGCGAATGCAAATTCAAAGGAGGGTCTCGTTGTCTTCGCTGAACATCAAACCGCCGGGCGCGGTCAGCGCGGCAATCGATGGGAATCGGCAGCAGGAAAAGGACTTTGGTTTTCGATTCTTTTGCGACCGAAGATCGATCTCGCGAGCTCGCCGCAACTTACTGCCTGGGCGGCCGAAGCCGTTTCCGGTGCGATTCAAAACGAATTTTCCCTCACACCCACGATTAAACCTCCAAACGACGTGCAAATCGATGGACGCAAAGTCGCCGGCGTTTTGGTAGAGATGCGAGCCCAGGAGAAAGCGGCGCATTTGGCAATCGCCGGTATCGGGGTCAACGTGAATCAATCTCGCGAAGATTTTCCGAAAGAGCTGCAAAGCCGCGCAATCTCCCTGGCGATGGCGCTTGGCAAACAAATCGATCGCCAAAGTTTTGCCGTCGCTCTCCTACGAAACCTGGATCGGACTTACCGTGAAAAATTCGCGAGCGCGGGACTGTAGCCGAGGGCGCTGACCTCGGCCCGCTTCATACGATTGGATACACAGCGCTGGCGCGGTCAACTCCCGCGGCTACAACTTTGTAACTTTTTAACTTTTCAACTGCTCCGACAGCCAATCGTGGTAGATGTGCGGCGAAATTTCCGAAGGTTTAATCTCGCTTCGTCCACCCCAGAAAACGTTTGTGTATGAGACTGGGATGTCGCAGGAGCGAAGATGCCGATCGATAGCCGCTTTATGATCGAGCAATAGTTGTTTATCGGTGCCGTGCGCCACGGCCATGATGTTGACGTTCTTGAACTCCGGTCCGGCTTCGCGCCAGTAGCAATGCGTCAGAATGTGGTGACGGCCGACTTCGCCGCCCGCTTCAATTTCGCGACCGCGCGGCACTGCCCAATGAAATAGCGCATTAAATCGGGTGACGCGCACGCCGCTCGCCGACGGCTTGACGTGTTCCAGGAAAGTCGAAAAGCGCCCGATAATTTTTCGCGCAGTCAATTCTTCCGCCACGCGATAGAGTTCTTCCGCGGAGACGCCGGCTTCATTGGCACGCGCAACCCACGGCGACGGTTTGATCTCTTCCGGAGTGAATTCGCGCTTGAGTACGAGAAGCACACTCCATTCGGCGTCACTTAGATTGACAAACTGCACTGGAATCATTCTTGCCGGCTGATCCGCTTTGCTGCCCGGCTCGATCGTTTTCCGGCGAACATGTCCCACTCCCAGAGTGAAAATTCCTTTTGCCGGCATAATGCGAAAACGCTCGGCCCCGACTTTTTCCGCCAGCAATTCGCAATGGGCTTCGAATGAAAATCCCCGGGGCACCTTCACCGTAGTCCAAAGTTTGTAGTCCGATCCGGCACTGATCGTGTCCGTGGAGCGCAATACGACGTGTCCCGAAAAAGGATCCCGCTGAAACATCCAGTCGAAGGCGGGGTCGATTTTGTCCTCGGCAACTTTCCACGCCACCAAGGCGCCTTGAGCCAGGTTCGTCGCAAGCAACGTTTGCCGCACGCGCCGGATGGTGCCCGCACGCAACATCGCGGCAATCCGCGCCATGACCACATCAGCACCTACGCCTGAGCGCCGCGCAATTTCATCGAACGGCTCACGCTCGAATCCCTCAATCTTGTCCTCTGAAATCGCGAGAATCTTGGCGTTGATTGGATCGTTATGCTCAACCGGCAGCATCCCAATTAATCCGACGCGCGGGCAAACTTGTCCAACCCATACGCGCAGCGCTCTGCCCGGCTGTAACAGAAGTCATGCGTCAGAGCGCGCAGGTCAGCACGGCCGCAAAATGACAGCCCGTGCCGGTAAGGACGAACAGGTGCCAGACGAAATGAGAATAGCGCGCGCCTTTCCTCACATAAAACAAGACGCCTGTCGTGTAAGCGATTCCACCGGCGAGAAGCCACAACACCACGGACAGTGGAACCGCCAACGCAAGTGGCCGGATAAAAATGAGAGCCAGCCAGCCCATTCCCAGATAAAGAAACAGCGCTAGGGTCTGATGCCGCGAAGGCCCGCGGGTCGCCTTCATGAGCACGCCGAGAATCGCCAGTGCCCAGACGGTTCCAAGAATGGTCAGGCCTCCCGCGCCTCGAAGCGGACCCAACGCTAACGGAGTGTACGTACCGGCTATTAACAAAAAGATGGCGGAATGATCCAGCACTTGCAGGATAGATTTTACCGGCGTTTGCGGCCAGGCATGGTAGAGCGTCGATCCCAAATACAGCAGAAACATTGTTGCGATGAAAACGATCGTACCGATAAGAAAGGAGGTGCTGCCATGATGAAAGGCCGCCACGAGCAGAACCGGCGTGCCGACGATTGCACCTACGAGTCCGATCCCGTGGCTGATACTATTCGCCAATTCCTCGCCGGTTGATTGCGTCCACGTCGGCAAGGGCAGCGGCTCGTCTACGACGTTCATAGTCTGAGCACCATGCAACGCCGGTCGATCAACTTTTGCAAAGCAAAATTAACGGTTTAGCGCGACGGCTCGGGCGAAAGTTGCAATTAGCGTCAAAACAAACTTCCATCGAGGCAGCGCATTCATGGCCACGAACAACAAAGAAAAACCGCCGAAAGCGATCTTTTTCGATGCAGCCGGAACATTGTTTCATTTGAGTGGAACGGTCGGCCAACACTACGCGCTCGTGGGCAGTGAAGTGCGGCTTACGCTCGATGCGCATCAGCTCGATCGCGCGTTTTATTCAGCTTGGAAAAAGATGCCGTTCCGCGCCGCTATCGATGGCCCGCGCGAGAACGATGACAAAGGCTGGTGGCGTGAACTGGTCGATCTCGTCCTGGACCAGGTTGCACCTTCATTAAGTGAAATCGATCGGGATAATTTTTTCGAAATCGCCTACGAACACTTTGCGGAAGCCGGTGTCTGGGAACTTTA
>JAALOD010000093.1 GCA_013372845.1 Candidatus Udaeobacter sp. | reverse complement strand
GGCCATCCTTCCTCTCCCACAAGCGCCGCCAGCGCTCAACGCCCTCGGCAAGCCTCACAATCACCTCGGACGTCTCCCGCACTTCACAGGGATAGTCGGCGTCGAAGTGGTAGGCGACTTTGGCGACGTCGGCGCCATCTGGGAGAACCGATCGGTAACTCTGCCACGGTTGCATCTGGGCGAGACCGTATTTCAGCGGTTCTTTGAAATAAGGACTGAACCGGTCGATGTTCAGGGGACAGAGGGCCACGGGCGGGTTGAGGTGAACCAGGAGCGGCAGCAACCCGAGAATCTGCTCGTACTCGCTGACTGTGTCACCGGGAAAGCCGTAGAGCAGGCTCCAATTGAGCGCGACGTCCGCCGCACGTGCGTACCGCAGCAACGCGAGGTTCTGGACCGCCGATACTCCTTTGTCCATTCGTTTCAGTACGGCGGACGAGAGTGATTCGATGCCGGGCTGTATCACGCCGACGCCGGCCTCCTTCAGCGCAACCAGACGGGAGAGAGAAAGGTTCGACTTCTGTTCGTAAAAGACGGTGATTCCAGGAAGCTCGGTTCGCAGACGCGGAATGAGGGTTCGAAAGAATTCATGCGGCATGATGTTGTCGACCATACTCACGAAGGTGGTGGGATGCTGCTTCAACAATTGTTTCAAATCCGCAATCACCCGGGATGCCGATTTCGCGCGGAACGCCATCGTCTCGCCGTTCAGGCCGCAGAAGGTGCAGTGGTGCTTCTGGCCCCACCAGCAGCCGCGACTGCTCTCGTACGGAAGCGCGACATGGTTCAAAAGGGCGCTGTCCGGCGCGTGGTGATCGAATTGTTCGTAGTACGCCGTGAACTCTGGCGTTGGCAGTAAGTCAAGGTCGGCGCAAGGAGTGCCGCGATTACCGATTACGGGAAGCCTCCCTGTTGACCGCGCGGAGGAACTCCGGAAACGATGCATCGCTCTCGCCGGAGAACACAAAATCAACGGCGGATCCGAGTGAAAGGATGCCGTCAGCCATTTCACCTCGCAATTCGCGCCGCCGAGAATCGTCACGGTTTCCGGGCGAAGCGACTTGACGCGCTTCAAGAGAGCGATGCTGGCCGCGGTCTGCCGAAACGTGGTCGTGCAGCCCACGACGTCGACAGCGAGTCCGGCACGGCCGTCGCGAAGTCGTCGACCCATCGAGCCGCGGCGCGCCCAACGCGTGTAAGTCGTCGGGCCGAGGGTCGATGAACCGGCACCGAGGACCACCGCACCGCTTCGATGCGATGCCCGTCGCGACCGAGTGGCGGGGTTTCACGCCCGCGCGGCGAAGAGCCGCTCCCCACATCCGCTCCTCGTCGCCGAATAGGCCACGGTCGTGTATGCCGGTTCGCCAATCCTTGCGGCGAGCGACAAATTCCGCATACAGGACACCGACGTAAGAACCTGCCTGTCGTGCAGGCCTGAAGCAGGTGAGGACCGAGAGCAGGCTTGTCCAGAGCGGCGAAGGGCGGCACGATGAGAGTGCCGCACACGGGCGCGAGAACCACCGATGATCCAGGCACCGCATGACGCTTGCTGGCGATTGCCGAACCTCGCCTGTCAACCCACGATCACTTCAGGAACCACGTGAAGCCAAGTGTCCTGCGTTCAAGGAATCCGCGACGCCAGGCGTGGCTGTCATCTTGGCCACGGCCGCGTTGAGCGCCGATTCCTGGGAGGCGGAGAGCAACAGACCCTCCTTGCGCAGCACCCCTACAGGATCGACAAAGAACTGGCGGCGGAACCGGGATCTCGGTTGAGGCGATCTTCGAGTTGGCCAAGGTGAAACATAGTGGCCTCAGATGCGATTCGAAACGCAGCCGACGGTGAATCTTCGTGCCGTTGCCAGAATAGTGTCAAGACCAAAGGACTGCCATGTCCACACACTCGCCCATCCCGACCGCCCATTGAACCTCGACGATACTGAAGGCTGCGCGTTGCTGCGGCAGGCGTTCCAGCGCGCCGGCTGTGCCAGAGAATCTACAACGGCTCTTCGGCATGCCCGACCAGGATCCGGCGCCGGTCCTCGACACGGCCGTATGCCTTCGTCGTCTGCGCGACGAGGGCACACTCGCCACGCTTGTTCGCTCTTTCAGCTGCGAGACAGCGTTCCGGAACCACGGCCCGCGCTGCGTTCGCGCCGCTCGAGCCAGCGCGGTTGCAGTCGATGGGCTTGCTGGATGAACAGCGGCGAAGTCTCGGCGCCGTTCACCATCGCCCTTCGAAGGGTTTCTGTTCGAGCGATTGGATTCCTGACGACCGGTCCGTCATGGCCGCCAATTGCGTCACCGGTCTCAATCCGACAACCGTGTTGCTCGCGCAGATCACCATTCGGCGTATGGTCAAGACCGCGCTCGACATGGGAACCGGCAGCGGCGCGGCGCTGCTGGCCTCGCGGCATGCGGCCGCGTCGTGGCGACCGACATCAATCCACGGGCTCTAACCTGACGGCGTTCAATCGCTCCTCAACGGAGTGGGCAACATCGAATGCCGCCAGGGCGGCTTTTCGAGGCCGTCGACGGCGAGACCTTTGACTTCATTTCGACGAATCCTCCTTTGTGATCTCGCCGGACGCGCGGTACTCTATCGCGACGGCAATCGGCGGGCGATGCGGTTTGCGCGACGTGCTGAGCCGGCTTCCGACTATCTGTGCGAAGGCGGCATCGGCCACATGCTCGGCAACTGGGCGTGTCAGCCGGACGGCGACTGGACCGAACCGCTGCGGCGTTGGCTGGACGCGCGCGGCTGCGACGTGCTGGCGCTGTTGCACGAATTCGACGATCCCTGACCTACGCCGCCCGATGGCTCCGCGCGGAATGGCTCTCCCATGCCAACGAATATGGGTCCGCCCTGACCGCTGGTTGAGTTACTACCGCGCATGCGGCATTGACGCGATCTGTGTCGGCGCCGTCCTGGTCCGGAAGCGCGGCGGCGTCAACTGGTTTCAGGGTTCCCCATCGGCGCGGAGGTGCTTGGCTTTTGCGGTGAGCAAGTCAGCCAGCTGCTGAGCATCCAGGACCACTTCACTCACATCTGCACTGCCCAGGATCTGCTGGACTGCCGTCTCACGCTCCGCGATCGCAGACTCGAGCAGGTGTTTCATTTCGAGGAGCACGCTACCAATTACATGCCTCGCAGCTTCGCTTGCACGACAACATGCCGCTTCCATCGGTGTCGATGACTTCGGCATCCGGCTCCTCTCGAGTTGCGACGGTGTGACAGACGCTCCGAGAAGTGCTCAGCGCCGTGGCGGCACGGCACGATATCAACCTCGACGACATGATGTCGCCGGCGCTCGCCTCGATTCGCAATCTCGTTGCGCGGGCTATCTTCTGCCGATCGACTTGACGAGCCGAAGCTGAATTCAGACCAGGATGTCGGAGTGCGTCGCTCGCGTCTCGTTCGCGCTCGTGGGCGTGGCTGTCGGTGCGCGGCTCGCAGCGCGCGCCATCGGCGCCATGACGGCGACTGCAGGAAGAGCTCTTCGATCGTCGTCTGGCGACGCGCGACCGTGGTTACGGCTCCTTCGGCAGCGCGAACGCGAACAGCGCATCGCCCGCCGCGATGGCGACGTACTGGCGGCCGTCCACCGAGAAGCTCACTGCAGCGGTGTTGATCGAGCGCCGAGCTGGACGTGCCAGAGATCTTTCCGGTCTCGGCGTCCAGCGCGATGAAGTTCCCCGTCCGTCGCCGGAGAACACGAGGCCGCCAGCGGTCGAGAAGACGCCCGCCCAGGCGTCGGCGTGCTCGCGGAACTCCCAGCGCACGTTCCCGGTCTTGGGATCGACGGCGCGGATCGCGCTCTCCTGCCGCTCTTCGGGCATCGGGAAGAACGCGCTGCCGATGAACAGCCGGCCCGGCTGTACGGCGGCTCGAGCTTCTCGTCCGACATGAACGTGTCGCACTGCTCGTAGCTGAAGAAGTAGACGAGGTGCGTCCGCGGACTGAGGACGGCGAGTGCCAGTTGGTGCCGCCGGTGCCGCTCGGACACACGCGATTGCCTTCGGCGGTCGGATCGGTGTTGGGCAGCACCACCGGCCGGCCGTTGCCGTCGATCTCTTTCGCCCAGGTGACCTGGTGTGCGGCCTGCCGAGCAGGAAGGCGCCGGTGACGCGATCGAGCACGTAGAAGAACCCGTTGCGGTTGGCGACCGCGACGAGCTTGCGCGGCTGGCCGGCTATGGTGTCGTCGAAGAGGATCGGCGTGTGCGTCGAATCCCAGTCGTGCGTCGTGCGGCGTGAACTGGAAATGCCACTTCATCGTGCCGGTGTCGGATCGATCGCGGTGAATCCGAGTAGAGGTTGTCGCCGAGACGATTCGCGCCGCATCTGCGGTCCGGGTTGCCGGTGCCCCAGTAGATCAGGTTGAGCGTCGGATCGTGAGCCGGTGACCCAGGTCGGCGCGCCGCCGCGCTTCCACAGTCGCCCTTCCAGGTCTCGTTGCCTTTCTCGCCCTCGCCGGGAATCGTACAGCCGCCACGCGCGCGTTCCGTCTCCGCCTCGTAGGCGTCGATGAAGCCGCGCACGCGTATCGCCGCCGGCGACGCCGACGATGATCCGGTTCTTCACGACGAGCGGCGCGCCGGTGAAGCTGTAGCCCTTGTCGGCGTCCGCCGCGGCGATATCCAGCGCACGCGCCCCGTCTTCGCGTCGAGGCTCACGACGTGCGCGTCGAGCGTGCCCATGAACACGCGGTCGCCGAGCGCGCGAGCCGCGGTTCTGCGGACCGCAGCAAAGCGACATCTCTTTCGGCAGCGTCCGCTGGTAGTGCCAGAGCGGCCGGCCGGTGCGGGTGTCCACCGCATACGCATGGTTCTGCGGCGTCGTCAGGTATGACGCCGTCGATCACCAGCGGCGTCGTCTCGTGACGGCCGCGCACGCCGGTCTGAAAACCCACTGCAGCGAGCCGCTGCACGTTGGTGCGTTGATCTGATCGAGCGGCGAGAACCGGCTGCCGTCGTAGGCGCCTGATACATCATCCACTGCTGCGGCTCGGACGCGGCGTTGGCGAGCGCTCCGGCGTGATTTGCGCCAGAGCGACACCGTCGCGAGGCAGAGCGCGAGAAGGGCCCGATCTGTCGCGGAAGAATTCAGCTCAGTTCTCATTGCGAGCCATCCTTCCGGGCCGTTGCGGTTGATCGCAGCGTCTGCAGGTACGACGAGGTTGTCGAGATCGGCGTCGGGCAGCCGGCTCGCGTCGTAGGGCGGCATCAGCGATCGGTTTCGTGCCGGAAGCTCTTCAGAGTTTTCTTGTCGAGGCTGTGGATGCGCTCGCTCATGTCCATCAGCGTATCGTGAAGGTGTCCTCGTTCATCGGCACACCGACGATCGTCCGGCCGTCGCCCGTCACCGCGGTCACGGTGTCGTGCTCAGGAGTCACCACCAAGCGCGCGAATCTGGGTGAGCTGCTTCGACGGCTGCCGGATCGATCGGCCAGTGCGCGCGCGATCGCGCCGAGCCGACCGTCGTAAGCTCGGTCCCAGCCGCGCCGCCGCGGCCGTTGCGATGTGGCAGGTCGAGCAGCGGGCGGTGTCGAAGAACAGCGCCTCGCCGCGCGCCTGATCGCCAACCGGCGCCGACGGCGGCTGTTGCACCGTGCGCAAGACGAGACGATCTGCCAGATTTCGTCGGTCTTGAGGTTGTTCGGCGGCATCGCCGTCCCGGCCACGCCGTCGGTGATCGTGCGCGCAAGATCGGCGTCGCTGCCGCCGTGATTCCACGATCCGGTCGTGAGATCCGGACCGCGCATGCCGCCGCGGGCGCCGACGCCGTGGCAGTAGACGCACTCCTGGCGGAACAGCACCGCGCCTTTCGTGATCGCCTGGGGATCGCCGGAGAGCGGATTGCGGGATTGACCGGCCGCCGTCTGCGCGGGGACCTGTGCCCACAGGTGAGGGTGACGCCGCCGAGCAGTGCGGCGACCAGTGTGGCCCGCATCGAGAACACGCCCATGCGCATGGCACACCTGCCTGAAAGTGTTCAGTTACCGCGGTTTTGACCGCGAGTCTATCACGCGTTCAGGCGTCCCGTGCAGCGAGTGCGGAAAGGTGAGTCCGGCAGGACGACTCATTGTATGGTATCCCGTGAAGCGCATCATCTTCGCGGCGGCGTGCGTTGGCGTCTGTTTCATCGCGCAGCTTGCCGGACAGTCCGGCGCGCGCAACGGCGAGTGGCGCAGCTACGGCGGCGACATCGGTCACACGCGATATGCGCCGCTCGATCAGATCAACGCCTCGAACTTCAACACGCTCGAGATCGCGTGGCGGTTCAAGACCGACAGCCTCGGGCCGCGTCCTGAATTCCAGTTCGAGTCGACGCCGCTGATGGTGAAGGGCGTCGTCTACTCGACCGGCGGATCGCGGCGCGCCGTCGTCGCGCTCGACGCCGCCACCGGCGAGCTGCTGTGGATGCACAGCGAAGAACGAAGGCGCGCGCGGCGCGGCGCCCCGCGGCAGTTGTCCGGCGCGGGCTCGCCTACTGGTCCGACGGCGCGTCGACGATCGCATCCTCTACGTGACGCCGGGCTACCGGTTGATCGCGCTGAACGCGCGCACCGGCGTGCCGTCGCCTCGTTCGGTAGAAGGGCGTTGTCGATCTCAAGAAAGACGACGATCAGGAGATGGATCTCGTCACCGGCGAGATCGGACTGCACTCGACGCCGACCGTCGCGAGGAACGTCGTGATCGTCGGCGCCGCGCACAAGACCGGCGGCAATCCGAAGAGCCGGCGCAACGAAAAGGGATACGTCCGCGGGTTCGACGTCCGCACCGGCAAGCGGCTCTGGATCTTCCACACGATTCCGCTCGCCGGCGAGTTCGGCCGCGACACGTGGGAAAAGGATTCGGCTCCTACACCGGCAATACCGGCGTATGGGGGCAGATCTCGGCGGACGAAGAGCTCGGCCTCGTCTACCTGCCGGTCGAACTCCCGACCGGCGACTACTACGGCGGTCATCGTCCCGGCAACGGACTGTTCGGCGAGAGCCTCGTCGCCGTCGATCTGCAGACCGGCAAGCGCCGCTGGCACTATCAGCTGGTCCATCACGGGATCTGGGACTTCGACATCCCGTGCGCGCCGATCCTCGTCGACATTACGGTGAACGGCCGCACGGTGAAGGCGGTCGCCCAGCCGACGAAGCAGGCGTGGCTCTACGTCTTCAACCGTGAGACCGGCGAACCGATCTGGCCGATCGAGGGCGCCCGGTCGCGAAGGGCGATGTGCCGGGTGAGTGTACGCCGACGCAGCCGTTTCCGACCAAACCGCCGGCCTACAGATCGGCAGGGCGTGTCGATGGACGATCTGATCGACTTCACGCCGGAACTTCGCGCCGAAGCAACGAAGACGGTGGAGCGCTACAAGATCGGGCCGATCTTCACGCCGCCGGTCGTCAGCACGCTGCCTGGTCCGCTGGCGACGCTCACATCCGGCTTCGCGACCAACTGGCCGGGCGGCCGCATGATCCGGAGACGCACATCGCGCATCTATTCGCAGAGCGGTGCGAGCCCGCTCGGACTGGTCCCGTCGCCCGCCGATCTGTCGGATGAATTTCATCAGGGCAGTGCGCTCACCGGCGCGCGCCGAACCGGCGATCGGATCCGCCGCCGGCGGCGCCGTGCGGTGAGGACGCCCGGCGCCAGCGCCCCGGCTGCGCCGCCGGCGGCGAAGGCGGCGGTGGACTCACCGTTCGCGGACTGCCGCTCCTGAAGCCGCCATGCACGCATCAGCGCCATCGATCTGGACAAGGGCGACATCCTCTGGCAGATCGCGCACGGCGAGACAGCGGACATCGTCCGCAACAACCGTCGCTGAAAGGGCTGACCATTCCGCGAACCGGCCGCCCGGGATTGATCAGCCCTCTCGTCACGAAGGCGCTCCTCATCGCCGGCGAGGGCGGCGTGTTCACGACGCCGTCACGTGCACGCGGAGCGATGCTCCGGGCCTACGATAAAAAGGACGGAAGGACGTTGGCGCCGTCTACATGCCGGCGCCCGAAAGCGGATCGCCGATGACCTACATGCACAACGGCAAACAGCATCGTGATCGCGATCAGCGGCGGGAACTACAGCGGCGAGTTATTGGCGTTCGCTTACCGGCTTACGCGGCGCTGCTGAACATGCGGCGGCCAGGCGAAATCAGCGAATGACCGCGTTGAATCAATCGATCACGAGTCGGGCGATGCGCTCGCGGTGGTGTCGCGTCGCCGAGCGTGGTCTCGAGGATTTGGCCCGTCGATAGTACAGGTGGAGATCGTTCTCCCACGTGAAGCCCATCCCGCCGTGGATCTGGATCCCGCGGTTGCCGACGGCGCGCGAGGCGTCGCTCGCGTCATCTTGGCGATGGACACCGCCTCGGCCGCGTCTGGCGCCCGCTCCTGCAGCGCCCACGCCGCGTAGTATGCGGCTGACCGGGCGCCTCGGTTTCGAGATACATGTCAGCGCACTGGTGCTGGACAGCCTGGAAGCTCCGATCGGCTTGCCGAACTGCTTGCGCGTCTTCGCGTAGTCCACGGTGATGTCGAGCGTGCGCTGCATGCCGCCGACCATGTCGGCGACGAGCGCCGCGGTCGCGATCTGCAGGCCGCGCGACAGCCCGGCGCCATGCTCGAGCTTCTCCGCCGGCGCGTCCGCGAACATGACGGCGTACAGCGCGCGCGTCAGATCCATGCTGGCCATCGGCGCGATGCGCACACCGGCGCCTTTGCGTGGACGACGTACGCCGTCGCGGGCGACGACGACGATCGAGTCGGCCGGCGGCGTCGGGCACGAACAGCTCTCGCCCGTCAGCCGTCCACCTTCGGCGGTCATCTCGACATCGTCGGATCCCAGCTTGCACTGGACTCCAGCATCGCGAGGGTCGCGCGCGTCGCCGCGGGAATGGGCGGCAGATACTTCTCTTCTGCGCGGGGCTGCGCACGCATCGATACGGCGCCCGCGAGCGCGACGTCGAGATGAGGGGCCGGCAGCAGCGCGCGGCCGGCCTCTTCCATCAACAGCACGAGTTCCACGACGCCCAGCCGACACCGCCGTGTCCTCGTCGAAAAGAATTCCTGTATAGCCCTGTTCGGCGAGCTTGGACCAGAGCTCGGGATCGTGGGCCGAGTCGGTCTCCGTCAAACGCCGCACGCGGGCCATCTGGCATTCGCCGGCGAAGAACTCGCGCGCTATCGCGAAGGATCGTCTGGCTTTCACTCAATCCGAACTGCATCAGTAGCTCCTCGGCAGGCCAGGCACGAAGTGGCCGATGATGTTTCGCTGGATTTCGACGTCCCGCCTCGATCGTGTTGCCGCGCGCGCGCAGGTAGCCATCGACCACGCCCCGCGATCGATCGCGCGGCCGTCGTTCGCCTCGAGTTGACCGTATGGGCCGAGCGGTTCCTGCGCGATCTGCTGCAGGCGCTGGTTCAGCTCGCTCCAGAAAATCTTCTGGATCGATCCCTCGGGCCCGGCACGCCGGTGGCGCTGATGCGGCTGAAGGCGCGCATCTGGTTCGCGCGCATGATCGCAACCTCGGCGTGCACTGCGCGAGCTCTGCCGGATGACGGATCCTGCGCGGCTGGACGGCCGCCGCGCCGCACTCGCGCGACAACTCGATCAGCCGATCCATGTTGCGCTTATAGGGATCTGCAGGCCGGCGCCGAACGTGCCGCGCTCGTGCATCAGCGTGCCGATCGCGACGTCCCATCCCTGGTTCACCTTGCCGACGACGTTCTCGACCGGGACCCGCACGTCGCGGAAGAAGACCTCGTTGAACTCCGTCTCCCCGGTCATCTGCCGCAGCGGCGCACTCGACGCCACGGCTCTTCATGTCCACGAGCAGCACGGTGAGGCCTTTGTGTTTAGGCGCGGCCGGATCGGTGCGCACGACCAGTTCGCACCAGTCCGCTGCCCATCCGTAGCTGGTCCACACCTTCTGTCCGTTGATGACGTAGCTGTCGCCGTCGAGCCGCGCCGCGGTCTGCAGGCCGGCGGATCCGATCCGCGTTGGGCTCGAGAACCCCTGACACCAGATTTCTTCGGCGCTCAGGATCTTCCGAGGTAGCGCGTCTTCTGCGCGTCGGTGCCGAACGCGATGATCGTGGGGCCGACCAGCCAAGGCCGAGCACGTTGGCCATCGGCGGTGCGCCCGCCAGCGCGAGCTCCTGCCAGAAGACACCTGCTGCATCAGGCTCGCGCCGCGCGCCCGCTTCGGGCCATGAAATGCCGGCCCAGCCGCCGTCAAACAGCGTCCGCTGCCACTGTTTGAGAAACGCAAAATGGGCGTCGACCGACTCGTCGCGCCGGTGCTCCCACTGTCTCGGGACATGCGCGGCGAGCCAGCGCGCAGCTCATCGCGGAATCGCAGTTCCTCGACGGTCAGATTCAGGTCAAGGTGTTGTGGATTATATGGGGAGGCGGCCACGAGAACGGAATTACCGTCAGGGCGTGCGGTAGAATCCAGCAGTCATCGAGGGCCAACGGAACCTGCACCAAGTCGGCCGACGATATCAGCGAACTCCTCCGGGCCTGGAGCGGCGGAGACCAACTCGCCCTCGACGAGCTGACGCCGATCGTCTATGCGGAACTCCGGCGGCTGGCGCACCGGTATGCGCGCGAGCGCCCCGAACACGACCTTCAGACAAGCGCGCTGGTCAGATGAGGCCTACATCCGCCTCGTGGATTACAAGCGGATGCAGTGGCAGAATCGGGCGCATTTCTTCGCCGTGTCCGCGCAGCTGATGCGCCGATTCTCGTCGAGCAGGCCGACGTCATAACCTAAACGGGACGCGGCGTGCAACATGTCTCGCTGGATGAGGCTCTCGAGGCGTGGATCCGGTGTCGACCTCGTGGCGCTCGACGACGCGCTGAACGCCCTGGCGCGGTCGACGCTCGTAAAGTGCAGGTCGTCGAGATGCGATTTTCGGCGGCCTCAGCGTCGAAGAGACCGCCATGGTGCTCAAAGTCTCGCCGGTCACCGTGAGACGCGACTGGAGCAGCGCCAAGATCTGGCTGTATCGCGAGCTCGCTGGTGAAACCAACGATGGACTTGGATCGCTGGAAACAGCTCGATAGCCTCCTCCAGTCCGTGCTCGAGCACCTGCCGAGGAGCGCGACGCGTTCCTCCAACGGGCGTGCGCGGGTGATGAGCCGCTGGAACGGCAAGTCCGTGCGCTGCTGAGTGCGGAGCCTGACGCGAAGCGCTTCCTGGAACGTCCTGCGCTCGAAGTGGCTGCGCTATCGCTCGCCGAGCAGCACGCCGGCAACGCGCCAGAACGCGCTGACTCCTTGATCGGCCAGACCCTCTTCACTACCGCATCGTCGAGAAGCTCGGCGGCGGCGGCATGGGCGTGATCTACAAGGCGGAGGACACTCGACTCCGTCGCTTCGTGGTCCTCAAGTTCTTGACGGACGACCTGGCGCGCGACCGGGAGGCGTTGAGCCGGTTCCAGCGCGAAGCGCGGACCGCCTCCGCTCTGAACCATCCCAACATCTGCACCATTCATGACGTCGGCGAGCAGGACGGCCGCTCCTTCATCACCATGGAGTATCTGGAGGCTGCACGCTGAAGAAATGATCGCCGGGCATCGCGGGTTGGAGATGGACACGGTGCTGGCGCTCGGCATCGAAATCGCCGACGCGCTGGATGCGGCGCACAGCGCCGGCGTCATTCACCGTGATATCAAGCCCGCCAACATCTTCATCAGCCCGCGCGGCCACGCCAAGATCCTGACTTCGGTTGGCCAGGTGGGCAGCCCGGTCGCGCTCACCGCTGATTCACCGACGCTGAGCTCCGCCGCGACGCACGGCGGCTGGTCCTCGGACGGCGGCCTATATGGCGCCCGAACAAGCGCGCGGCGAGATGGTCGATCACCGCGCCGACCTCTGGGCGTTGGGTCTGGTGCTCTATGAAATGGCGACGGGCACACGTCCGATCGCGGCGGTCCGGCTCCCATCGAGAACGCTCCAGCGTTGGAGCGGATCGTCGCCAAGTGCCTCGAGATCGACCGCGAGCGTCGTTATCAGCACGCGTCTGAGATTCGAGGCGAGCTCGAGCGCCTGAAGGCGCAGATCGACTTCGCGCGTGAAACGGAGAGCGCCAAATCCGAACGCGGCTCGCCGGCAGCGGGCGCTGGAAGGTCCTGGTGCGCGATCGCCGCTGTGACGGCGCTGGTCCAGCCCGGACGAAAGCAACTTCTGGGGTCTTGGCCTGCTGATGCTGGCTGGCAGTGCGATCGGCTACGCGTGGTGGAGACAGGAGCACTCGTTCCGCCGTCAGCCGGAGATCAAATCACTCGCGGTGTTACCGCTCAAATCACTCGACGCCGGCGACAATTACTTAGGGTTGGGAATCGCGGATGCGGCTATTGGCAGAGTCAGTCGAACGGGCCGACTCGTTGTGCGTCCGATGAGTGCCGTCCGCCGATATCTCGATGAGGAGATCGATGCGCTCGCTGCAGCGAAACAGTTGGGGGTCGATTCGGTGCTCGAAGGCTCGTTTCAGCGCGCGGATGACCGCCTGCGAGTGAGCGTCAATCTCTTGCGAACTCGAGACGGCGCGTCGTTGTGGACGGACAGTTTTGATTTACGGATGTCCGACATTTTCACCATTCAGGATACGGTCGCGCAGCAGATCGCTTCTCGCTTGCGGCTGCAACTGGACACGTCGCAACAAGCGCAACTGACGAAGCGGTACACGTCAAATCCGATTGCTTACGAGTTCTATCTGAAAGGCGCTTACGCCTATGACCAGCGCACGACGGCGAATAACGCGGCGCAGCAGTTGAAAACGGCAATAAGTCTTTTCAAACGCGCGATCGACGCCGACCCGACCTTCGCTCTGGCACACGCCCGACTTGCTTACTGCTACGCCAGAATGGCGGTGTTTCAGGAGCCAACACAGCCGGCGTGGGTAGAGCGCGCGAAAGAGGAGATCAATCGCGCTCAAGAACTCGACCCGCAGCTTGCGGAAACTCACCTCGTACGTTTTCAGCTCCTATACAGCGAGTTTGAAGGCTATCAGGGCGAAGCTGCTGTTCGTGAGGTGCAGTTGGCGAATGAACTCAATCCGAGTGTCGGTCACACGGAGTTGACTTATCTTTACCAACATCTCGGACTCGAAGACCTCGCCGTGCGTGAACTCGCACGCGCGTTCGAAATTGATCCGACGAGCGATGCTCTCAAGTCGTCGACTCTCACTCTGTATGAACTACAGTCAAAATATGATGAATACGCCGCAAATCAAAGTGTCCGGCGCGTCGGCAGGAGCGAAGTCTGGTATTTCATGGGTAAGGGTCGACTAGAAGAGGCGCAAAAGGCGATGGACGAATGGTCTGCGAAGCAACCGACACATGTCGATTTGCCACCGATGAAGGCTCTGCTCTTTGCCGTCAAAGGAGATTTTCGTGCCGCGGAGGCCGAGATTCCGATCATTCTCAGCAGGCATCCCCTCAAAGACCCTCTCTATCATCACGCCGCCTACGACATCGCCTGTGTCTACGCGCTCGAAGGTAAGAGCGCTGAGGCCGTCAAATGGTTAAGAGAGTCTGCCGTCGCCGGTTTTCACCTGTATCCTCGCTACACCCGTGATGCTTATCTGAACCGCATCCGGCAAGCGCCCGAATTCATTCAATTTCTGGCCGAGATGAAAGCGGAAAATGATCGATACCGGCACGAATTCTCCTAGCACGAACACGCCGAATTGCTTACGCACCCGATTCGGCGTGGACGTAAGGCGGCGAAGGCCGAGCGCGCACAGCTCCGGCTGACGCGCTCGGTCCGAACCCTGCTATCCCTTGTGGCCTCGTCGGAACTGCTTCTTGTAAACACGGGTCTCACTATTACCTGTCATATTCCCTGTGGTGATCGCTCGAAGCTCCGTCCCGTCGTCGTCGATCACAAAGTCCAGGGGTACCGTAACACCAAGCGGAGATACGAACAGAGTCATGGAGCCGGTGCAGTCCGGATTCACCGCATACGTGCCTTGCCATGTCACCCTGTGGATGTTGCCGTTCGTGCTCAACGTCGCGGTTCCGTCAGTATTGCCTTGCCCTTCTCCTC
>JAALOD010000092.1 GCA_013372845.1 Candidatus Udaeobacter sp. | reverse complement strand
GAACTGGAGAGTACCAGAGTTGCTGCCCACGTAGCCTACCTTCAATCCATTGGAGCACGTCGGGCAGCTTAGAATAAAGGCGCTTCCAGTCAGCGTGTTATTGTCCGACTCCGCTTCATACGATGTACACACTCCGGGTGTCGGCCTCGGGCATTCCGTCGCAGTGGGACTTGGAGTTGCCGTCGCCGTTGGAGTCGGGGTCTGACAAAAGATGTCCTGGTTGAAAGTCACTAGTGAAAGCAGAATGAGCGCGTTCCAGAGAAGGTGCGTCTTAATGGGAGGATCAATTTGTTTTTTCATTGTGGTGCCCTCGTGATTTCGGGAATTTCCGGGAACAATCCGTTGCGTAAATCTCGATCGACGCACTTTGGCCACGATCACGGCCTGGTCCGGCTGCACAATCACGAGCTTGTAGTGGAAGCGCTCGCTTCAGTGCAAGCGAAAATTCTTACGATTTTTTGGGTTTTACCGGAGGCCGCGGAGGGGTAAGGGCCAAGCGCGAAGAGCGAAGTAAGCCGGGAAGAGGCGGCGCGCACGGCGTGCGACGCCCTACCACTTCGCGGTGTCCTTTGGCTACCAAGTATCAGCTATAGACTGCCGCTTTGGCTCTTTGCCCTCTGCGATCTCAGGGCGCAGTAAAACCGATCTCGATCCGCGCATTTGGTTTTTGCGTGTTCACGATTACGGCCTTGGTTGGCTGCACATCCACGAGCTTGTAATTGATCTCTTCTACGGGTTTCAAGGAAAATTCTTGATCTTTTCTCACTTCGAACTCCCGGCGCCCGCCCCAGGTATAGACGAAAGTGGCCACGGATTGCGGCGAAGTAGCTACCTTTTCCTTTACCAACGTGACCTGCGCACGGGTGTCCTTATGTTTGAGGAGCAATTCCGAAATATCGACATTAGTGCCGTACTGATTGCGTTCGTGTTTCTCGGTGAACTTGACGATTTTAAAGTCAGTGCCTCGGATAACGTCGCCTACTTTTAGAAATTGGGTCGGCTCGCTCTGGTCGATCGTGTTAAGCGCAAAAGTGTCCCCAACCCACGATGCAAAAACGAATCGAAAAGGTTCCTCGGTTGCGGATACCAAATGCAACTTTATTAGGTAACCCGGGTGCGAATCCTTGTTTGTCGGATCGGTGCCTCCCTGCCACTCGTCCAAATTAGTAAATCCGTCGCCGTCTGGATCCTGGTCGAGTACGTCAGCATCCTGGATCGCTAGACCGAACTTTTCGAACCAATCATTGGGGACAGGCGGATGCACCTGCGTGTTTTTCAACGTCGCGGGCAGCCCGTTAGCGCCAATGAAATGTTTTTCCGGAACAAAAAGTCCGGATCGAGTACTGGATTTCCATTGGGAAGGACGTTGAAGACGCTCCGTGGCGCGATCGAGCTCCGCTGCCAGAGGCGGCGGCGACGCATTCTTCGGCGGCGACCCGGGCTGAGCCACCAGACGATTCCCAAACTGAATGGCGTTCCACCAAATGGAGACGGCGGAAACGAGAAGGAAAATCCCAGCGGCAAGAAGCGCGACCCGATCGTAATGCGCCTTAATCCATTCGAAGGTCTTCGGCATGCTTAATCACCACGGCGCGCATTTAACCACGAATGAACACGAATGAACACGAATTTATAAGGCGATCCTCTGCCACTCAGAGCTTCGAGTGCTTAAAGTTAAGAATTACGCCAACACGCAGGCACGTGATTCGGAGGTAGTTCAGCATAAGTCCACGTTCATGGTCGGTGATTCGGTCGATCACCTTTGTGTCAACAACAAGCGAATCAAAAGCGATGAGGTCGGGAACGAATAGACCGATCTTGTGACCCTTGTAGAGCACATCAAACGAAGGTTGCTGGTGAAATGGGATTTCACGCAACAAGAACTCAACAGTCAACGCATTTTCATACGGCTTCTCAACCAGCCCGTGACCAAGCGTGTTGAGGACTTCAATGGCACACCCCACAACTTAAAAAACCTCGTCCTTCAGCAACAGCTTTTCACTATTCGTGTTCATTCGTGTCCATTCGTGGTTAAGAACCAAATCTCAGCATTTCGATCGTGGCGGAGACTTCGATATGCTCGTTACCGACTATGAAATTTAGCGGCGCGGCTGCGCCCGGCTGGGCCGCAGGTTCAGCGGGAGCTGGTTCTCCGGTTCTTTGGCGTGGAGGGCCTTTGTCCTTTTCATTGTGCACATACAGGGTGCGAATAATGAAGAATTGTCCGCTGGAATTTGCGATTTCGTTCAAGACCTTGCGCGCTGCGGCGGGCGTCGCTCTAAAGGTTAGATCGACAATGTTGCCCTTTAATAATGTCGGTGGCGGTGTGGCTGTTTTGGTTGGAGCGGCCGTTCGTCGGGCGACTGGAGATGGCGTCGGAGTCGATGAGGCTGCGTGTTCCTCGGGCAAAGGCGCGCGGTGAAAAGAAGTTACGCTGTCCACCTTTGCGTCGAGCAGAATGTTTATCAGCATCTGGATTTGGGAAAGTTCCTGCCCAAGGAGTGGCGCTGCAGCTGTGTCTGGCAACGCCATGGCAAACTCATCAAAGCCGAGTTGAAATTTGTCCGGAAGTTTTACGTTGTTAGTCTGTGCTCTGTTCAGCGTGGCAACTGTCGCCTGCCGCAAACGCGATTGAAATTCATTGGGCGCCAGCGGCGGTGCCGGGACGATCTCCTTTTTTAGTTCGTCTTTGAACTTGTCCAGCGCGGAATTGTATCGATCGAGGTAACCCTGCAGTTTCCGGTAATTCGCGTCATTGGGAAAAGGATCGAGGCGGTCCAGGCGACTTTTCTCTGCCGCCGCCTGATCGAACGTTTGTCTCGCGTCGCTCCAGGTCGCCCATCTCCAAAAAAGAAGGAGCCCTGCAAATAACACGCAAACTCCAAAGGCAATCAGAAGTGTAGCTAGCGCTCGATTTTGCCGAAACCAGTTCATGGCAATTTCACCGGCTTGCGCAGTGTGAGCTGAAGCTCATAAGGGAACGCCCACTCGGTGTCGTTTGGCACGGAGTTTGATTTGATCACGCGCTCGGGAGTTTTTGGATCGACAACGAAAAACGGCGAGCTCGCCAGGTTGCGTAAGTAATCAACGACGATTTCCTGCTGTTTCGGATTATAAAGGTAAAGACCGCGCACCAGGATGCCGTCGATTGACTTCGTACCGGCGGCCGCGGTTTTCGTTGCCGGTCCAGAAGCCGGCGGAGCCGTCACGGGTGTCGTTTCTCCGACGCGCTTTTCGCCGGCGCCCAGAAGTTTTCCACCCGATGTCGCTCCGAGCTCGGTGATCCAGATGTCGGCCTCAGGCAGGCGCGCGTTTAAATCTTCAAGAATTTGCGGCCAGAAGTCGCGATCATTGGTGGCGCTAATAAGCGGAGTAGCGACGCTGTCGAATGAGGTGATCTGTTTTTTGAGTTTATCAAGCTGCGTTTCTGCGCCTCGCATGGAGACGTTCTTTTGC
Organism: Candidatus Udaeobacter sp.; assembly: GCA_013372845.1. Lineage (GTDB taxonomy): Bacteria > Verrucomicrobiota > Verrucomicrobiia > Chthoniobacterales > UBA10450 > Udaeobacter. Next base: position 10,699 of record JAALOD010000092.1, on the reverse strand, counting down.
TGGATCAGCTCAGCAGTTTCTCGCGTTACCTGCGCCGCTCGCGTGTAATAGATCGACCAGCCCAGCATGGCGAGGACCATGCACGCGGCCGCGGCGATGAAGAATGGCCGGCGCCGTTCCAATTCCTGCCTTCGAACAACGCTTGCCGGAAGCAGGCTAAGCTCGATTGGACAGGCCGTCACGCTGCGCAGCGCCAGGCCGACCAATTCGCCAAGGAGATGCGCGGAGTGCGCGACACCCGACGCCGAGGCCGCTTCCGATACGGCTACGTTTCGAAGCGGATTAAAAAATTCGATCGGCAATTGGAATTTCTCGTGAAAAAACTCGCGCATGTAAGGCATACCCACGGCACCGCCACAAAGAAAGATGCGGTCCGGTCGACTCCCCTTCTGTTGTGCCCGATAATGACTGATCGAGCGCATCAACTCTGCGTGCAGTCGGGTCATGGTGCTTCGCGCCAGTTTGGAGACGCGGGCGAGGTCGTGGTCTGAAGGCTCGGCGTAAGCGCCTCCCAGACCCACAAAGGCATCTCGCTTTTTGCGAGTTTCTGCGGCCTCAAAGGATTCGCCAAATTCCCTGGCAATTGCTGCGGTGATCGTGCTGCCGCCAATGGGAAGGCTGCGGGAGAAAATTCTTCGAGGCTCGATGAAGAGAACATTGGTAGTGCGCGCCCCGATATCCACGAGCAGCGAGCACTCGTTCACATTCGGGTAGCTATAACGAAACGCATTGTAGAGTGCCATCGGCGCCACATCGATGGTGGAAGTATGCAGGCCGGCTTCTTCGACTCCTCCGTTGATGTCGTCGAGCAAATCAACTTTGATCGCGACGAGGACCACTTGAATCTGTTCCTCCAGGCCGCCTCCGACCAGCTGGTAATCCCAAACTACGTCGTCGATCGGGAATGGAACATTTTGCTGTGCCTCGAACGCGATGATTTTCTCCAACTTTTCCTGTTCAAGGCCGGGCAGTTTAACAAAGCGGGCAAAAACCGATTGCGCGGGTAAGGCGTAATTCACGGCACCGTGTTTAATGTGGAGCTCGCTCATCATCTCGCGCACCGCGACCGCGATTTGCGCCCGCCGCATCTCCTCGCTGGTCGGATCAGTCGCAACCTCGCGTAAACGATAGTCCAGTAAGACCAGGCCACCGTGAGCTTGGACGCGGAATTCTGCCAGGCCAATAGTCTGGGACCCGAGATTGAGACTGATCAGGCGCGGTGCAATAGCCATGTCCAAGTTCCAAAACTCAAATCCCGGACAAATTTCAAGCTCGAAATCTCAAAGCAACTCGATAACACGCATTCTATTTTGGTCGTTGGAGCATCACGTCGGTTTGGAAGTTTGTTTTGGGATTTGGGATTTCCGGCCTAACGACTGCCTTTGATCTCCTCGTAGGGGTCCCAGCAGAAAGACGCAAACGGCGCTTACTCTGAGTTGCCCACGTCATCACCATATTCGTTTGTGTCGTTTGAGGTGATTCCATGCGATGTCCGCGCTTTCGATGGGGATTGATCGTAAATCTGGATCCGACCTGCGCTGCGCGTCACTGATGCGAATGTGTTCGGCACGATCAGTATTAATCCTGTCCCAGTATTGAGATCCAGAAGCCCGGGCAAGGATGAATGGCTTACGCCAACCGATCTCATCTATGATAAGACCGCCGGTGTCATACGGCGCCAGGAAAGCAAATTGGCTGGGATTACCGATTCGTTTCAAGCGATAGCCATGCGCAATCTCCTTCGAATTGCGATCAAACGGATCGCCCTCGCATGAGCAAAGACAAGCAAACAGCGCTAGAAATGCGACGCGCCAGAAATTGTGCAACAAATCATCACTCCACATTTTCGCCGGAATGACGTCCGGCGATCGTTGGCTCGCTTTCCGGCGTTTCGAGTAAACTCTGTTCGCACAACCGCGCGTATTTCCGACCAAGCGCAAGCAATTGTTCATGGGTTCCGCGCTCGACGATATGGCCGTGATCAAGCACGAGAATCTGATCCGCGTGCACGACAGTGGAAAGCCGGTGCGCGATTACAATGGAAGTGCGGTCGAACATCAGAGTCTCCAGCGCTTCCTGGATGAGTCGCTCCGTCGTCGTGTCCACACTCGCCGTAGCTTCATCCAGAATCAGAATTGGCGGATCCTTCAACAGCGCCCGCGCAATCGAAAGCCGCTGCTTTTCGCCCACACTCAGCTTTACTCCGCGCTCCCCTACCACGCTGCTCAATCCGTGGGGCAACCGATCGATGAACGGACGCGCGTTTGCCACCGCCGCTGCTTCCAGCAATTCTTCATCCGTTGCATCAGGCTTCCCGATTTGCAGGTTCTCGCGGATGGTGCCGTTAAACAAAAAGCATTCCTGCGTCACCATCCCAATCTGTTGCCTCAAGGCGCGGATGCTGAAATCACGAATCGGACTTCCGTCGATCAAAATCTCGCCGCTATCGAACTCGTAGAAGCGGGTGAGCAGATTGATCACTGTGGATTTTCCCGCGCCGGTGGTGCCGACAAGCGCGACCGTCTCACCTGGCCGTACGTGAAATGAAGTGTCACTCAGCGTCGGCAGCTCTCCTGAATAGCTGAAATTAACGTGCCGGAACTCAATCTCGCCGCGCACTGTCTCAGTAAAGCTTTTGCCACCCTCCGGCTCGCCCGCTGAATCGAGAATTTCGAAGACGCGTTCACCCGCGGCCCGTCCTGCCTGCATCAGTTGATTGAGTTCATGCAGTTTCCCTATTGGCTCGTAGAGAAAACTCGCGAGCACAAGAAAAGCGCCAAGATCGCCCAACTGCATAGCGCCCGATAAAATGCCGCGCGCCCCCACGGCCACGACCAGCAGCACGCCGAGCGAGCCGAACAAATACATTGAAGAATGATAAAGTGCCCATACCCGGGTGACGACGAGGCTGGCGCGCCGCAACTCGTCACTTTCCTCGTTGAAACGACGATCTTCCTCAGACTCGCGTACAAAACCTTTGATCTGACGAATGCCGGAGAGATTGTCGTGCAGAAGCGAATTCATGGCCGAAGCAGCGCGGCGGTGCAGCCGGTATCGCCGATGCGCCGTGAGCGTATACCAAAGCGCACCGCCTGCCATGAACGGCACCGGCGCGAGCGCGACCAGCGTCAGTTTTGTACTCAGGTAAAACATGCCTGCCACCACCACCGCGATCTGCAATACCGCCACGGTGCCTTTCTCGATGCCGTCAATCAGGACGCGCTCGACCGAGCTTACATCCTCCAGAATCCGCGTCATCAGATCGCCGGTGGCGCGATTATCGAACCAGCGCAACGGGAGAGTTTGAATGTGTGAATACAGATCGCGGCGCAGATCGAAAATGACTTTTTGCTCGAAGGTGTTGTTGAACAACAGGCGGAGATAGTCCAAGCCTCTCTGAAGCAACATGGCGAAAGCCACGAGAATGAGCAGCGGGAGCAAACGTTCGGGGTGGTGACCGTTGATGACGTGATCAAGAATATATTTGGTTGCCGCAGGGGGAACGATCACCATGAGCGTGCCCGCGATCGCGCAAGCCAGCGTCGCGCTCGCGAGCACCGGATAGCGTTTTAGATAAACAAAGACCCGCCAGACCGTTTTCATTTCCCTTGAAAGTCAGTGACCTGACCCAACTTTCAAGCCCTGATGGCTTCGATCGATTTCAAGCCGCCATCAAATAATGCGGTAATCTTTCAGTTCCTTAAAGAAGGTCGCGACCGCAGTTTTGACCACGACCACTGTGGGAATAGCGAATAACATGCCCCATAAGCCCATGATGAGAGAGCCGCTGATAATCGCGATAACAACCACGAGCGGATGAACGTTCGCTGCGCTGCCAAGGACAAAGGGCTGAAAAACAACATCGTCCAGTACATGCACAATCACGACCAGGATTAGCACATACAGCGCCAGGTCATTCGGATTCAGACCGGGAATCAGCGGGGTCACGTTCTCCGCGATCAAAGCATAACCAACCCCAATCACCAGGGCGATGACCGTTCCCAGAAACGGAATGGCGTTCAGAAGTCCGGAAACCACGCCAATCGCGACGGCGATCCCCAGGGGAATCCCAAGGAGAACCAATCCCAGTGTAAGAGCCAAGCCAACCAGAAAACATTCCAGCAATGTCCCGCGTAAATACCTGCCGATAGCGTCGTCGAGTTCGTCAAGAACCGTAAGCGACAGCTCAAAATAGCGATTGGGAACAAGGCTGATAAAGAAGCGGCGTATTTGCCCGTTATCGAAACCGAGAAAAACAAAAATCAATGGTGCGAGCATCCATGCGGACAATTTATTCTCCAAGCTCGCGCCCTCGCTGGCAGGTGGAGCAGGAGTTGGAGCCACTCCAACCGGCGCCACGGGGGGCGCCGGGCTCGTGGGAGTCTTTTCGGGAATTACATATTTCCCGGTCTTTTGGTTCGCCCAAAAGTAATCAACGAATTTACTTTGGATGGGAGGTTTGCCGTTGTATCCCGCGGCATATTTCAGGAACAGATCGCGTTCCTTCGGATCAAGTGCGAGTGCCTGATTGACCTTATCCATTAGCGGGCCGACTTCTTTTTCGATCAACGGCGTCACCGCGTTTGATTTTCTTTCCGGTAATTTCGCCACCAGCTGCCGGTATCTTTCGTTCAGTTTGTATTTCAGGCGGACTTTAAATTCGAGTTTCTGCTCTTCGTCCGGGATGTGTTTGCGCAGAGTATTGAAAGCGAAGAACAGGACTACACCAATCGCTGCGAAGGAACAAAGGACCTGAAGCTCGTGAGGCAACCATCGAATCCTAAAGCGCTCTTTCACCGGGCGGAACACGAAGGCCAGTAACGCGCCCACTATGATCGGGAGAATGAGACCGCTTAACTTCCAGGTTAGGAACCCTCCCACAATCAGTACCAGCCCGGCAAATATCAGATAAAAGACTGTGCGCCGAACTTTGCGCTCTCGTTCTTTCTCTTCGAAGTCCTGCCCGTTGCTCATCCCTAGGCCATGTCGGCAGGAGTTTTCATCTGCACCAATTCATTGGTGGCGCGAAGGCGATCGGCGATCATCGTCGCAAGGGAACGGTAAATTTGGCACGCCGTCCGCGCATGCCGACGCCTCAGTCCGGTGAGGTCGTTCCGATAAAGCGCCAGGGTCCGGGTCCGTTCCAAGGCCCGCGCATTGGCCGAACGCGGCGTGTCATCCAGCAGCGCCATCTCGCCGAAGAAGGCGCCTTTTTCCAAAACAGCCAGATGGGTCGTGCCGGTCTCGCGGCAAATTTCTATCGCGATTTTGCCGTCCAAGATTAGAAACATCGCGGCTCCCGGTTGTCCTTCCTCAAAAATCCATTCGTTGGTATCATAGGTGCGTTCGAACATGATATCGGAGACGGTCTTGAGCTGCCGTTTCGACAGCCGGTCAAAGAACGGCACGGTCTTCAGGAATTGAATGCGATCTAACTCAGGGCTTGAACGTTTCCAGCGTCCCAGCGTTTCCCACAACAACTTATCCGCGGCGAATTTTCGAGCCGACATTGGTATTAATCCGTTGAAACGACTTCGGCCAGCAGGAACTCCCCTCGTAGTTGTGGCGATGGTAGTAAGGATCGGCGCGTAATTTCAACCGAAAAGATTGATGCATTCTGCTTCCTAAGTGGCCAAGAACTGGGCACAATTCTCGCTATGCAGCTTTTTGACCGTTTCTCCCTTCGTAGGGCGAGAATAGATTACAAGATGCAGTCTAATTCTCGTTAGACGGCATGACGCTTATGGATGAACCAAACGCTCCATTGCTTTGTGGAGTGAGTTCAATCGCGGCAGATGAAGCCGATGTGGTTGCTTAGGCGTGTCGCTCGCAGCTGTGGGCCAATTCTGATTCTCTTCGGGTACTCCTAAGCTTCTCTCATATCACGTTGCTGCGCCTACTGCTTCCATTTCGTTTCATCGTTGCTGAATGTCTGGTGGCCGGCGGTCTGGCGTCCGCAGCAGCTTGGTACCTCGCAAGGCGCTCTGCAGTCCTTGGCTTCATGCAATCCGTTCTCTTGCTCTGCGCAGTAGGCGGTCTGATTTTTGGCATCCTGCAGTATCGTGCGGAGTCTCTGGCTTACCGGCAAACCGTTATCAGCTTTGAGAATGAGGGCGCTCATCTTGTGGGCACGCTTTATATTCCCAACGGGCACGGTCCACATGCGGGGATTGTGATTGTCCACGGTTCGGGCCGATTCCCGCGATGCTTCTATCATATGTGGGCCGATCATTTTGTCCGGACCGGCTGCGCCGTGCTGCTCTATGACAAACGTGGGGTCGGTGGCTCTTCAGGCCACTATGAGGGCGAGAATAACGTTTCAACGGGGAACGTCGAGTTGCTGGCGAGCGATGCTTCCGCAGCTCTGCGAACGCTCGCTGCTTATCCCGGGGTTCGATCCGACGCCGTCGGCTTTTGGGGCGTCAGCCAGGCAGGATGGATCATCCCGAGGGCTGCCGCCCTCAACGGACACGCAGCCTTTATGATCATTGTTTCCGGTCCGACGACCACCACGGGCGAGCAAATGGAATACTCGCGCATCACCGGTGAGCACGATCCGGGTACTGGCATGACCACCCAGAACGCGGAACGGCTGATGAGTGAACGCCCTCCCACAGGATTTGATCCCGTACCGGATCTAGAGACCTTGAATATCCCCGGCCTTTGGTTGCAGGGCGATCACGATTTGCGCATCCCAGCGATCAAGAGCGTGCGCATCTTGGACAGACTAATCAAGGAATCAAACAGGCCGTACACGTACCACATCTTCCCCGGTGCGGGGCATGCCATCTTCCTTGCTCGCAAGAAAGGAGAGCGGCTGATTCCAGAACTTGCCCCTGGCTACTGGCAAGCTATGGATGATTGGCTGAGTCACCAAACGAACCGTACGTGACTAGAGCCCTTTCACCGGATTTGATGCTCGGTCTCAGTAGCCGTAGCTGATCTTGCTCTCGTTAGACCTGACATGAAAGAGCGTCATCTATGGCAGTCTAAGAAGTGCGGACGCTATTTCGCAAATCGCAACCAGTCACACGCCTGCGGCCGACACGATCTCGAGCACCATTTCGCCGGTAAGTCACCACAGATTCGACCGCTATTCGACCAAGTCGTAGCAGCTATTCGCGAGATCGGTCCGGTTCGCATCCTGCCAGAGAAGACCCGTATCGCATTTCAGGTACGCATGTCTTTCGCGCAGCTTACTCCCAAGTCACGCTGGCTGGATGGTCACGTCGTCCTGGCACGCAGATTGGAGCATCCACGATTTCGACAGATCCAGACCATTTCACGCCGTAATCACATCCATACGTTTCGACTTACTTCTACGCGCGACATCAACGCGGATTTCAGATCATGGCTCGCCGAAGCATATTCTATTGGCGAGCAACGTCATCTCGAACGCTGATCTATGGTCTCGTTAGGCGAAGTGAGGGAGCGACGGTGACAGCGCAAGAGAATCGAGCCAGCCTTTGGGCGACATTGCCCGTTTCATTGCGGGCCATCATCGCCGGAATCGTCATTGCTCTCGTCCCCGCTAATGTGTGGCCCCTATTACTCTTAAGTGTTGGCGTGCCGGTCGCTGCGAGTGTGGAGGTGTTTTTTCTTGCGCTTTATATCTGGTGGGCGAGTGGCGGAGGTCCTCCGCCCGGGACGCGTGCTGCTCGTGGTCGCGCTTTCCGAAGCGCTAGGCTCTTAGCCGCGCAATGTTTTTGGGGTGTGATCGGCGCACTCTTTTTCGCAGCCACGATTCACGCGGCGATTGTGTTGCTATTCCGCTTCATGCCATTCCCCGCTGCGGCATTCCGGCGCGGTTACGATTTGTCATTCATTCCCACATTGCCGATGAGGTGGATGGCTGTGGTGGTTTCGGCCGCATCGGCAGGGATCTGCGAAGAAATAGGGTTTCGCGGTTATATGCAGCAGCCAATCGAACAATGCCATGGCGCAAGGATCGCGATTCTGGTGTCTTCGTTTTTCTTCACGCTTTTACATCTCACCAAAGCTTGGGCGATGATTGGCATGGTTCCCATCGTGTTTGGCGCGGGTGTGCTGCTTGGGCTTCTCGCGTGGTCGTCGGGATCTCTTATTCCAAGCATGATCGGCCACGTCGTAATGGACATTGGGCTGTTTGCTTATTGGTGGACCGGCATCGCGGGCAACGTCACCGCGCGGCCGATTACAGAGACGGGTGTCGACCAGCCTTTCCTGATCACATGCGCTGTGTTAGCGGTAACACTTATTATTGTGCTGCTCGCGGTCTGGCGGCTCAGGCGAACCAATCACTCCAGTTATCCACCGGCCATCTCAAATGAGAGTCTTTGAAATCAAACCGCATCGCTGGCGCTGGAAAGTTTTTGAGGCCCCCGGGGTTAAGCCTGTGTTTCCAGAGAAGCGGTTCCGTAATGGACAAAGACTTGATGGAGGTGTGAAGATAATGAAAGCTGGCACTCTTTCGTTAGCGATCTTCCTGATGTGCGCGGTGTCGTGTTACGCTTCCGTGGGATTTCAGCAAGTGACAGTTCCTGACAACCAAGGCAAGCCTCTTGCTGTCGCTATCTGGTATCCGAGCAGGTCATCTGCTGAATCCCGCCCGCTTGGCATGTTTACGCAAGTCGTCGCCGTAAATGGAGAAGTTGCCGGCACTCTCCTACCGCTAGTCCTGATTTCGCATGGCAACTCGGGTTCTTTTGCAAGTCACTACGACACGGCCTTGGCCCTTGCCGAAGCAGGTTTTGTGGTTGGCGCTCTTACGCATACGGGTGACAATTACGTGGACCAGAGCTACGCGGGGAACCAAATAGACCTCGTCGATCGTCCACGGCAGGTCAAATGCCTGGCGGACTATATGATTTCAGCATGGACCGGGCATTCACACCTCGATACGAAGCGCATCGGCATCTTTGGATTCTCCTTGGGAGGATTCACGGCACTAGTGGAAGTAGGAGGCACGCCCGATTTGTCACGAATGGCTCAGCTTTGCTCCACCCGGCCAGAAGCACCGGAATGCAGCTTCATTGCACAGCGCCATGGCGATCAGTTGAAACCGGCTTCCGGACGGCCAGCTTGGGTCCACGATCCGCGCATCAAAGCGGCGGTTGTGGTGGCGCCGGCCGTAAGCTATTTATTCGGATCTGGCGGATTGAGCGAAGTCAAAATTCCAATCCTGCTCTGGCGCGCCGAAAAAGACCGTCAAGCACCCGATCTTTGGAATAGTGCTGTCGTTCGCAGCGAACTTCCGACTCCTCCGCAGGAGCGAGTTGTTCCGGGCGCTGACCACTTCGTTTTCCTTGCACCATGCAGCGCGACCCTTGCGAAAACCGTTCCGGTTATTTGTGAGGATCCGCCTGGTGTAGACCGTTTGGCATTCCACAAAGAGTTCAATCGCACCGTGGTTGCTTTCTTCCGAGAGACGCTGCGATGAAGCCGCCCAGAGCAGTGTCGCTATTCGTTGCTTGGGAAAGAGGCATAATCCCACCGTGCGTGAATTACTGAGAAGTAATCGCTGACAATCTCAGCAACGCCGGTTGGAGTTGGGGCTGCGTGGCAACTGTGGATTCTCGCGGGCGAACAATCTTCGTTCCCGATGTGCATCAGGCGGCGGACACTCGACGTGATGACTACTAAGTTTTTTGTGCTCGTTTCAGTAATCGGTCTTGCCAGCACTTGCGTCGTGCAAGCCCAATTAGTCGCGCCGGCCGAGTTGCCTGCCGAATCGCCTTCACCGGCAAAAAAACATCGCCAGCACAAAAGGGCTGAAGCGACAGCCTCACCGGCTGAGACAGCTGCTTCGCCTGCAACAGCCGAGTCGCCAGCAGCATCGCCGAAAGCGAAACGTACTCGCAAGAAAGCAAACACTGAGGCAGCAGCGAGTCCGGCTACAAGTCCCACCGCGTCGGGATCGCCCGGTAAATTCCACCTGGGTAATTTGTTCAAACCTAAGAGTTCAATCAGCGCGTCGCCTGCCCCAGCGCCTGCCACCGGAGGCGCCGGCACCGCGACTCCGGCACCAGGCGGCGGACACGGGTTGGTGTGGGTCAATACCGAGACACACGTTTATCACAAAGAGGGCTCTCGTTTTTACGGCGCGACGAAGAAGGGCAAGTATGTGAGCGAAGCTGACGCAATCAAAGAGGGAGACAGGGCCGCAGCCAAGGGACAGTAACGGCTATCGCCTTCGCCCGTTGTGCTCGTGTGTGAAATGAAACACAGAGGACGCATAACAAATCTAATCGCACGTGAAATATTGGGAGATAATCGCCGATAAGCTCAGCGCGTCCGGATGGAGTTGGGGCTGTCTTTCAGCCGTGGATCGTAATGGGAGAACAATCTGGATTGTTGACGCACACCGCGATAACGGAAAGCGTTTCGTTAGGCGCGCCGAAGAAAAGTTGACCGCGTTTCTGGAGCTTGAATCCACGATCAGGGCCGGAAGGGCAATCACTACACGTCACAGCGCGCTTATTTGATTAGCGGCCGGGTCAAGATAGCGGGCCGGGATTCTGCGAGCATTCTAGCGCGGGACAAGCGGTTTATATTCATTTTCTCATTGCGGTGTGGAGAGCAAAGAGGCACGATCCGTCGCGTAAATTACTGGAATAGCATCGCTGACACTCTCGACAGTCTGAATAAGGCGCGATTATGGATTTGACGTAATCTTAGCGCGCCCGACAAAGATGCCCATTGAGATTAAGAAAGAGATCGA
>JAALOD010000091.1 GCA_013372845.1 Candidatus Udaeobacter sp. | reverse complement strand
AGAATTGCAAGAACAACACCGAGTGCGACGCGTTGCTTATCAATGCGACCTCGCGCACGGACACGTATCCGACGATCACCGTGCGCGGTACCGGCAACGCCGTTCAGCATGAAGCCAGCGTGAGCCAGGTGAGCACGGAGCAAATTTTTTACATGCAGCAGCGCGGCCTCACCAAGGCGCAGGCGATGAGCTTGAGCGTCAACGGTTTCGTCAACGACCTCGTCCGCCAATTTCCGATGGAATACAGCGTCGAGCTCAAACGGCTGATCGAGCTGGAGATGGAAGGCTCGGTCGGATAATTCCTTATCCGCCGCACGTGAGTGTACCATAGGACCCATGGGTCCTAGGTGTCCTATTTTTAAATGACCAAAAACGAAATCGCAACGATCGAGAACCAGGCCGCTCCAATTCTTTCCGGCCCGGGTGAGCCTCGCGAATTTCCCGATTGGTTCCGTGACCAACAGCGAGCAGCCTGGAAACAATTTGAGTCGTTGCCTAATCCGACCCGAAAAGATCAGGCGTGGCGATTCACCAATGTCAATCTCCTCGACCTAAGCCGGTTTAATTACGGTGGTACATTAACTGAGAAGGAGCGCGCAATTATTCTCGAGCAATCGCGCGGACTCGAAGAGGTAGCTGGGCGCATGATCTTCGCGGGTGACGAGCTTATCGAGCGCGACGTGATTTCGGATCAGCTGAAAAAGCGCGGCGTCATTTTCCAATCGCTCGAGCGGGCAATGGTTGAGCACGCGGAGTTGTTCCGCAAACATTTCATGTCGCAACCAGCAAAGCTTGGATCTGCCAAGTTCGCCGCGCTGCACCAGGCATTGGTTTCGTCAGGGACGTTTCTTTACGTGCCGCGAGGCGTCGAGATAGAATTGCCAATCGAGATTTTCCATTGGCTGAATGGTGAAAATGCTTCCGCGTTTCCTCATTTACTCCTGGTCACAGACGAGCTCGCGAAGGTCACCGTGATCGAACATTTCCGCTCCGTGAATGAACACGTGCCCGGATTCGCGTGCGGCGTAAACGACCTCGTCTCCGGGCCTGGCGCGAAGGTGACGTACGTGTGCGCGCAAAATTGGGGAGACAATGTCATCGCGTTGCAAATGAATTCGACAACGGTCGACCATGATGCTTCGGCGATGAGCCTGAATTTGCATCTTGGCTCGCGCTATTCGCGCTTCGAAAGTTTGAGCCGCCTCATCGGCGAAGGTGGGCGCAGCGATCTGCTTGCTGTCGCTGTGGCGAAGCACGAGCAGGAATTCGATGCTCGCACGTTGCAGGACCATGTCTCGCCGCATACCGCGAGCGATCTCCTTTACAAAAACGCCCTCGACGATCGCGCCCGCACCATTTTCGGTGGACTCATCCGGGTAGAGCCGCACGCCCACTTCACCGATGCGTATCAAAAAGTGCGCAACCTTCTGCTGAGTGACGACGCAGAAGCCAACTCAATGCCCGGCCTCGAAATTCTGGCCGACAACGTGCGTTGCACCCACGGGGCGACTTCCGGCCAAATCGATGAAGATGAGCTTTTCTATCTTCGCACACGCGGCATTCCCGTACCCGTGGCCGAGCGTCTCATTGTCACAGGCTTTCTGGATGAAGTCGTTCAACGCCTCGATCATCCGGCAATATCTGAGCATCTACATCGGCTGATCGAAGAGAAATTTGCGAAGAATCGCGAAAATCTGCTCTGCCGCGCGCGGTGACGATTGTGTTATTTCGCCGTTTCCTGATTTAGCTCGAAATTGATTTTTACGTCGTAGTGATCGCCCTTAACGAGGCCGGTCGGCGGGGAATCGACTTCGGTCACTCGTTTCGCAATTGCCGCGACTGACTCGTTCACTACGACATTTTCGGAAGGTTTGATGATCTCGAACTTGGAAACGTGACCGTCTTTGTCGATTCGAACTTTTACGAGCGTCGAAATCTTAGTGCCGGAAGCGACTGTAGTCGTTGGCTGGATCCATGCGCTGTAAAAACGGTCATGCAGCATGTTGCCGTACCATCCGAATTCCGATGCGTTGCCTCCCCCGCCCGCGCTGCCACCTTTGCTGGCTGAACCCATTTTCACATTGCCGCTATCGGAGGATTTAGTCTTCGGGCTAGGGGTTTTCGTACTCTTCTTTTTCTCTGTGCTCGAATCGGACTGTTCCTCTTTGGATTTTGGCAGACTCGACTTCGCGTGCGCCGATGATTTGGACACTTTCGCCAACACAGTTTTTTTGGCAGTCGGCTTAGCTGTCGGTTTCGGTGTTGCCTTCGGCTTTGCTGTTGGCCTTGGAGCTGGTGTTGCTGTCGGCGTCGGTTTCGGCAATTCGATTTCGCTCTTTGCCTGAGCTAAGGGGGGCTGTTCCTTTTCTGTTTCGTCCGGCTTTAAGGGTTCTGGCTCAACGGATGCAGCAGAAATCTTTGTGGGCGCCGCGGCAGTGCCCTCTGATCTTTCGGCCGCGAGATCTTCCACTCTGCCTAACCAAACCAAGCTTTCCGCCTCCGGCCCACTTCGCGCTGCTAAACTCCAGCGAATCAATCCTGCGATCAGTGCGACATGCGCAAGCGCAATTAACGTGACGTTTCGCCAAAAGCGCGGCTTCTTCGACATCTATTTCGACTCGGCCCTTGTGGCGATGCCAACCTTCGTAATTTGCGCCTGCTTTAGCGCATCCATCAACGCAATCAGTTTTTGCACGGGCAACTCCCGATCGGGCCGAATCACGACGGCGACGTCTGGATTCGTCTGTTTCAATTCCGTCAGTCGGGCCGTGAGCGCTTTCAAATCGATTACCTGATTGTTGAACCGAATCGTCTCTCTGCGGTCGATCGAGAGAATTTGCACCTGAGCTGACTTGATCGGCGGATTTGTCGCTCCGCTCGATGGAATCACGAGATTCATGCTGCTTTCCAGCAACGGCGTTGTGATCATGAAAATGATGAGCAGCACGAATGCCAGATCGAGCAGTGGCGTGATATTGATTTCGCTGAGCGTGGAAAGGCTCTGGCGTTGCGAGTAGCGTCTCATCTGCGAAAGGCCGATTCACGTACGCTGTGATCGACGTATTTGTGCTCGAATTCCGAAGCGAGCTCCGCGGCAAAATTATCCATCTCGACGATGATCCCGCGAATGTTGGTGACGAGAAAATTGTAACCGAACATCGCGGGAATAGCGACGCAGAGCGCAGTCACCGTCGTGATGAGCGCGCCGGAGACGCCCGGCGCCATCGAGACGAGACTGGGCGACCCGGCCTCAGCCACACCGGTGAAAGCGTCCATCACGCCCCAAACCGTGCCGAGCAAGCCGAGAAAGGGCGATCCACTCACAGCAGTTGCGAGCAAAATCATCTGCGATTCGAGTGAAAGCGCTGTTTCGCCCACTGCTCGTTCCATCGCCGCGTTTACCGCGCCCATTTGTGCTGGCGAAATTTTGTCAGCGATCCCGAGTCGCGCGCGAAACGTGTCATCCACTTCCGGAGAACCGAGCAGATGAAATGTCATTTCCTCGCAGCCGGCGCGATACACGTTAAAAACCGGCGATCCCGGAAAGCGCGCGTTCTTCTCAAACAGACGCAATGGTTGTCGATCCTGTCGAAAAGCGGCGACAAAACGCGCGTTCTGCTTTCGGGCAAACCGGATCACGCGCAATTTTGTGATCATGATTGACCAACTGAAAATGGAGACGACAGCAAGCAGAGTGAGAACGAGTTTTCCTGCGATCGTCGCGTGATCGAACGCAAAAAGAAGACCGCCGCCGGCCGCTACGATTTCCGGAACGAGCATTCCCGCTTCACCGGCATAAGTAATAGCGCCGTTTTGGAGAAACGCTACTTGTCATTTCGACCGAAGCTCGACATGACAAGCTATGGGGAGAGTCTTTGCGGGTACGTCGGCCGCATTTTTGCCACCGCAACAAACCCGAGACCAATGGCGATGAGGAAGAAGGAGAAAAATTGGCCTCGCGTGAAGGGACCGACCAGTGTCGCATCAGGCTCGCGGAAATATTCGATCACGATCCGAAAAATCGCGTACCAGATAAAAAATAACCCAGTCAAAACGCCGTTTGGCTCGCGCCTGCGAGTACGCACGAACCACAAAATCGCGAACAAAACGATTCCTTCGAAAAAAGCCTCGTACAGCTGGGAGGGATGGCGCGGCGAAAGAATTGAGCGCAACGCGGTGGCCACTTGTGGCTGGCTGCGAACTGCGCCAACGATTGCGTCGGGTGTCGCCAGCGATGGGTCGATTCGCGCGCACGCCGCCACTGCACGCTCGGCTTCCTGGGGGTGATCGAATAGTTCCTTTGGGAATTGCATCGCCCAGGGAACGTTCGTCATCCGTCCATAAAGTTCGCCGTTGATGAAATTGGCGCAGCGCCCAAAGAACAAACCAATCGGCGCAGTCACACCCAGATTATCGGCAAGATTTGTCCACGAGATTTTGTGTCGGTGCGCGTAGTACAAAGTGAAAAGCAGCAGACCAAGCATTCCGCCGTGGCTGGACATTCCGCCTTCCCAAACGCGAAAGATCGACAGCGGCTCGCGCAACATTTCGGGTTTGTAGAAGAAAACGTAGCCGAGGCGGCCACCGATGATCACGCCAAACAGCGCGCAGCCAGTGATGAAGTCGCCGACTCGTTGCGGGGCCAGATCGGCATATCCGCGTTTCGCCAGCCAGAGGAAGAGCAGATAGCCGCAGATAAATGCAAGCACATAAGACAGACCGTACCATCGCGGCCCGACGTTGTCGTAAATGCGAAAGATAATTGGATCGAGATTGTGCAGATAATACGCGAGCATTGCGCCGACTTTCACAGAAGTGCGCGACAGCCGCAACGAAAACGCGCGTCATCCCGAGCCGCGAAGACGGCGAGGGACCTCACAGCCGAAGTTTTGGTCACGCAATTTTCGAGCTGTGATCGACAGCGCGATTGCGAGATCCTTCGCTCCGCTCAGGATGACCACGCGGTTGTCGCCGCGTTCCTCTGAGCACCTTTCGCAAAAACGGTGCGGTGCGGCTCACGCGATTCTTTGCGACTTGCTCCGGCGCCCCGCATGCGACGATTTCGCCTCCATCCGCGCCGGCCTCTGGGCCCAGATCAACAATGTAATCGGCTTCTGCGATCACGCTGAGATTGTGTTCGATCACGATTACCGTGTTTCCTTCGTCGACGAGCCTATGCAGCACGTTGAGCAGCAGTTCAATGTCGGCCATGTGTAGGCCAATGGTGGGTTCCTCGAGCAAATACAAGGTCGAGCCTGGCTTGCGCATTTTGCGAATCCGCTCATCCGCCGCGCGGCTCACGCCACGTTTCAGTTGCGTCACCAGCTTTAACCGTTGCGCTTCACCGCCGCTCAGCGTTGGACTCGGTTGTCCCAGCTTGAGATAGCCCAATCCCGTATCGACCAGCAAAGAGAGGGGGCGCGCAATTTTGGGATGCGCCGAAAAGAATTCCGCTGCTTCCTCGATCGTCATTTCCATTACGTCGCCGATCGATTTGTTGTTGTAGAGTACCTCGAGGGTTTGCGGATTGTAACGTTTGCCGCCGCAATCTTCGCACGGCACATAGCTACGCGGGAGAAAATTCATCTCCAGTTTGATCATGCCCTGACCCTTG
This sequence comes from Candidatus Udaeobacter sp., assembly GCA_013372845.1. Taxonomy (GTDB): domain Bacteria; phylum Verrucomicrobiota; class Verrucomicrobiia; order Chthoniobacterales; family UBA10450; genus Udaeobacter. The sequence continues at coordinate 8,586 of JAALOD010000091.1, read as the reverse complement.
CACGTCTCGCAACGACCGCCTTCGGCGTTGAACGAGAATCGGCTGGCAGAATATCCGCGCACGCGCGAGACGGGTAATTGCGCGTAAAGATTCCGGATCTCGTCGAATACTTTGACGTAGGTGCCCGGCGTCGAGCGCGACGTCTTACCGATCGGTGATTGATCGACTTCGTAAATGGCTTCGATCTCTTGCGCACCACTGACCAGTTTGAACAGATCGCCATTTCCTGCGCGTTTTCTTTCTTTCAGCTGTTCGCGCACTGCGGGCCAGATTATCTCGTGCATCAATGTCGATTTGCCGCTGCCGGAAATTCCTGTGATCACCGAAAGCCTGCCGACGGGGAAACGAACATCGATATCTTTCAAATTATTCGCTCTTGCGCCACGGACTTCGATCCACTCTTGAACGTTGCGCAGAGACCGGCGCGATCCGCGGATGGGATGCCGAAGTGGTACTTTCAGGCAGCGTGCCGTCTCGGAATTTGCATTGCTTTCCACGTCGAGCAGCGTGCCGGTCGCGACGACTTGTCCTCCGTGAATTCCGGCGCGCGGCCCAAGATCGACGATGTGATCGGCGCGTCGCATCGTTTCCTCATCATGCTCGACGATAATTAGCGAGTTTCCCTTGTTCCGCAGCGCCGTGAGCGTGTCGAGCAATCGCAAGTTATCGCGCGGATGAAGACCGATCGTCGGCTCATCCAGTACATAAAGGACACCGCGCAGGTTTGAGCCGAGCTGCGCAGCCAACCGGATTCGCTGAGATTCTCCGCCGCTTAACGTTTTCGCCGAGCGCCCAAGCGCGAGATAACCGAGGCCAACTTTTTCCATGAAACTCAATCGCTGCTGAATTTCAGGAACGAGACCGGCAGCGATCGTTTGATGCGTTCCCCGGAACTTCAATCTCTCGACCTTGCGCGCAGCTTCGCTGGCCGAAAGATTCGTGAACTGATCGATCGTATAACCTTGGACACGGACGTGACGCGCCACGGCGTTCAACCGCGAACCGTGGCAATTAGGGCATTCGCGCGCTTCGCCTTCCTGGATCCATTCGGATTCACGCTCGGCGGCCAGCTCGGTTTCCAGAACCGATTCACCGTCGGGGCTCGTAGCGGTTTGCAGATCCTGGTCCCAAATTTCGCCAAATCCGCCGCATTCTTCACACGCGCCGTGTGGTGAATTAAACGAAAACAAACGCGGATCGAGCTCCTCGAACGCCCGGCCACAGTTTGGGCAGCTCATTTCTGTGCTCACGACCGTAATGCGATTTTTTGTATCGAGCAGGCGCGCGGTACCGCGGCCGATCTCCAGCGCCCGACGAACGACGTCGCGCGTCTCCGCAATTCGCTTCCGATCGATGAGACCAACGACCACATCGATCGTATGCTCTTTGAACCGCTCCAATTTTCGAAAATGCGGGATAGGAACCAGTTTTCCGTCCACATACAGCGTGTCGAATCCCTGGCGTTCGGCCCAGCGCGCGACTTCGGTATGAAAGCCTTTTCGAGCCTTGACCAGTGGTGCAAGCACTCTCACGAGTCCTCGTTTCGCTGTTGATTCAATTTGTTTGGCAATGGCGGCGAGGCTTTTTTTCTCGACGGGTAAATCGCAGTCCGGGCAAAACTGCGTTCCCGTTTTTGCGAAAAGCAGTCGGAGAAAATGATAAACCTCCGTCACTGTCGCGACTGTCGATTTCCCTCCGCCGCGTGTAACCCGTTGCTCGATCGCCACGCTCGGAGGCAACCCGCTTACCAAATCGACATCCGGCTTTTCAAGCTGCTCGACGAATTGCCGCGCATACGGCGACATGCTGTCGAGAAAACGTCGTTGTCCCTCCGCGAACAGGATATCAAATGCGAGCGTGGATTTGCCGGAGCCACTCAGACCGGTAATGACCACCATTTGCTCCCTCGGAATTTTGACGTCGATGTTTTTCAGGTTGTGCTCGCGGGCGCCGCGGACTTGGATTGCGCCGTTACGTCCGTGAACTCGAAATCGTGGTGCTTCCTCAGCCACGCGCGCTAATTCCGTGCCGTCATCCCGAGCGAAGTCGAGGGATCCCGCAGAACTACCCTCTCGATTTCGCCACGGGATCTCTCGACTTCGCTTCGCTCCGCTCGACATGACGCGACGCAAGAACTTCCCGGTGTGCGAATTTTCGATCTTTGCGATTTGCTCCGGAGTTCCAACAGCGACCACATCTCCGCCTGCGTCTCCGGCTTCCGGCCCGAGATCGATAATCCAGTCAGCACACTTGATCACTTCGAGGTTGTGCTCGATCACCACGATGGAATGACCGCGATCGACCAGCCGCTGAAATAACCGCAGCAGCATCGCCACGTCATCGAAGTGAAGTCCCGTGGTTGGTTCGTCGAAGATGAACAAATTCCCGTGTGGCATCGGCATCTTGCCGATAGGAAATTGGCCGGAAGCCAATGCCACGACGTTTTCCGTTTCGCGCAAATGCCCGACAAGCTTCAGCCGCTGAGATTCGCCACCGGATAGTGTATTCAGCGGTTGGCCCAGCCGCAGGTAGCCGAGCCCGACCTCCTCAAGCACGCTAAGCGGTTCAGATACCGTTTTGTCCTCGCCAATTTGCGCGAAAAATTCGATCGCTTCGCTTACGGTGAGCTTGAGCAGATCGTGGATTGATTTTCCGTGTACTTGAACCTTCAGAACGTGCGTTTGAAACCGTTTGCCTTCGCATTCTGCGCAGCGCACGAAAAGATCACTCAAAAATTGCATCTCAATTTTCTCGTATCCTGTGCCGGAGCAACGTTCGCAGCGACCGCTCCCGGAATTAAACGAGAAGGCGCCCGCCGTGAGTCCCTGCGACATTGCTTCCGGTTGAGCGGCGAACAATTCGCGAACACGATCGTAGAGTCCCAAATAAAGCAGCGGCGTTGATCGGGGCGTTCGCGCAAGGGGTGCCTGATCGACCATGATTACGTCGCGGATGCGATGCGCGCCGGTGACGGATTTGCATGCACCTGGCTCCCCTGCCGAACCGTAGTTTTGCGCAGGCTGGTGATCGGAAGACTCTCCCTTCGCGACCAGCAGATTCCGGTAGAGCACCTCGTGGATCAGCGTGGATTTGCCAGAACCAGAAACGCCGGTGACACATGCGAAAACTCCCAGCGGAAGATCGACGTCGATGTTCTTCAGGTTGTGCTGTCGTGCGCCAATGATCTTGATCGATGACTTCGATGTTCGCCGCGACGTCGGGACTGGAATCGATTTAAGATTCGTCAGGTAATCGCGCGTTAAGGATGGACCTGGCGCGCCATCGCGCCTGTTTCCACCCATCGTGCGGCGAGAGGGCGCGCCGGCCCCATTTACAAAGTTTGCGAGCGGTCCGTTCCAAACCAACTCACCGCCGTGCTCGCCGCGGCCCGGGCCGATATCGATCAAATTATCAGCCGCACGAATGATTTGTTCCTCGTGCTCGACCACGAGAAGCGTATTGCCTTTGTCGCGCAAGTTATGCATCACACGCACGAGCCGACCAACGTCGCGCGGATGCAAACCAATGCTCGGTTCGTCCATGACGAAGAGTGTGTTGACCAGCGATGCACCGAGACATGTGGTGAGGTTCACCCGTTGCACTTCGCCCCCGCTCAAAGTGCGCGTGGATCGATCGAGCGTGAGATAGCCAACGCCGACTTCGCAGAGATAATTGAGGCGCGCACAGATTTCGTCGCTTAACATTCGCGCGGTCGAATCGTTCGACGGAATCTTGATCGCGGTCAGCAAATTGCGGGCATCCAGGATCGAAAGCGCCTGGAATTCGGGAAGCGTTAATTGTAGCCGCGTTTTGCGTGCACTGTCCGAGCGATCATCCAGCGCCACTACAATTTTGTAATTTAGCGCTTCGGGTTGGTATCGTCCTCCGTTGCATTTCGGGCAGGTGATATACGCCCGATAGCGGCTGAGCAAAACGCGCACATGCATCTTGTAAGTCTTGCTCTCGAGCCAGCGGAAGAATCCTCGGACGCCATACCACCGATCGTTTTGGTAATCCTCGTCTGTATAATCGCCTGCTCGTTTCTCCCCTTCGATCACGAAGTCCTGGTCGGCCTTCGGTAATTCTTCGAATGGAACATTGATATCGATCTCATTGCGGGCGCAGGCTCGAAGCAAGTCTTTCTGCGACTCGCCGAATTCGGCGCCGCGAAAAACGCGCACCACGCCTTGTTTGATGCTCAGGCTGCGATTTGGAATGGCCTTGTTTAGATCGATTGCGATGGTACGACCAAATCCGCGACATTCCGGGCACGCGCCGAGTGGACTGTTGAAACTGAACAGCCCGGGTGAAGGCGGGCGAATGTCGAGATCGCAGTGGGCACAATGCCAGCCGGTCGAGAAAGGTAGTTCGTGATTCGCGAGTCGTGAACCGTGATTCGTTGGGCGTTGGACGTTGGGCGTTGAGCGTTGGGCGTTTTCTGAAATCGGAACGACGTTGATTTTTCCTTTACCGAAGCGTAACGCGGTTTCGATGGCCTCCACCAGGCGGGCACGGTTTTCTTCCGAGACTGCGACGCGATCCTGAATAACCTGAACGCGGCCCCCCAGTCGTATCTTTTTTGGATCGCCATCGACGCGCACGATTTGATTCTCGATCCATATGCGGAGATAACCCTGTTGCTGAAGAAATTCGAAGAACTGGCGCGGCTCGGTTTTCAGTGGAACGGCGACCCAGAAAGTGACCAGAACAGTTGCGCCGTCATCCCGAGCGGAACGAAGTGAAGTCGAGGGACCCCGCGAACTTACCGATGGGTTTCGCACCGGGATTTCTCGACTTCGCTCGAAATGACGAAGGACTTGATTTGTAATTGATTGCGCGGTTTCGGGACGAATTTCGCGGCTGCAGCTCGGGCAGAATGCACGCGCAAGGCGCGGCCAGAGCAATTTCAGATAATCGTTGATTTCTGTCATCGTGCCGACAGTCGAGCGCGAGCTCTTGACCGGGTTCGCTTGCTCGATGGCGATCGCAGGAGGGATACCGCGGATGTCGTCCACGCGCGGCTTGTCCATGCGGTCGAGAAATTGCCGCATATATGGGCTGAACGTTTCGACGTAACGTCGCTGGCCTTCGGCGTAAATGGTCTCGAATGCCAGACTCGATTTGCCACTGCCGCTGGGGCCTGTGACGACTGTCAATTTCCCCAGCGGAAGATCAACATCGATCCCTTTGAGATTGTTCTGGCGCGCCCCACGAACCTCAATGCGATCCTTCGCGATTGGCGCTCTGAGATGTTCTGTGCTCGCAGCCTTCGAACCCACTGGAAATATTCGCTGCCAGTCAAGCGGTTCGCAAATTTTGTAGATAATTCGTGCGCGAAGCGGGGGGCACCCTGCCAATCTAACGCGCGCATTGCGTCGCCCGCAGGGCGACGGCTACAGCAGCTATTCTTTAAAGCGCGCCACCAGCTGCTCGCATTGTTTTTGCAATTCCTCCGGGACCACGCCGCCGAGCGAGTCGAAAAAGGTCTTGTGCGCGGCAAGTTCTTTTTGCCATTCCTCGTGATCGATTCCAAGAAGATCGGCCACGCGTGTGTGATCGATGTCAAGACCTTCAAGATCGAGGTCATGCGGAGTGGGCAACCAGCCAACAGGCGATTCGACCGCCCCGCCATTTTGCTCGCAGCGATCGATGATCCATTTGAGCACACGCATGTTCTCGCCGAAGCCCGGCCAGAGGAATTTTCCATTCGCGCCTTTGCGGAACCAATTCACGTTGAAGATGAGCGGCGGACTGGTGAGACGTTTTCCGATGTCGATCCAATGCCGGAAATAATCGCCAATGTTGTATCCGCAGAAAGGCAGCATCGCCATCGGATCGCGTCGAACTTTTCCAACAGCCCCCGCCGCGGCTGCGGTTGTTTCGGAGGCCATGGTGGCACCGAGATAAACGCCGTGAGTCCAATCGAACGCCTCATAAACCAGTGGCACAGTGTCACTGCGGCGACCGCCGAAAATAATGGCGCTGATCGGGACGCCTTCACCTTTTTCCACATTGGGATCGAGCGCAGGATTATTGCGCATTGGGGTGGCAAACCTGCTGTTGGGATGCGCGGCTTTTTCTTTTGAGTCGGGCGTCCAATCATTCCCGCGCCAGTCAATGGCGTGTTTTGGCGGCGCGCCGTCTTTCCCTTCCCACCAAACATCGCTGTCGTCAGTGAGTGCGACGTTCGTGTAAAGCGTGTCGTGCTCGATCGATTTCATCGCGTTCGGATTCGATTTGTAACTCGTGCCGGGAACGACGCCGAAATAGCCATTCTCCGGATTCACAGCGAACAAACGCCCGTCGCGAATTTCCATCCACGCGATGTCGTCGCCGACGGTTGTCACTTTCCAGCCTTTGAAATGTGCAGGCGGAATCAACATCGCAAAATTCGTCTTTCCGCACGCGCTGGGGAACGCCGCAGCCACGTAGTGTTTTTTTCCTTCGGGCGATTCGACGCCGAGGATCAGCATGTGCTCCGCCATCCAGCCCTGCTTACGCGCAAGATACGATCCGATGCGCAGCGCGAGACATTTTTTGCTCAGCAAAACGTTCCCGCCGTAACCGGAGCCGACCGAGATAATCGTGTTATCCTGGGGAAAATGACAGATAAACCGCCGGTCAGGATCAACATCTAACAACGAATGCACGCCACGGTTCCATTCGGCCTTTGGATCGTTGCCAAGGCGGTTCAGCGCGATTTTGCCCATGCGCGTCATGATTCGCATGCTGAGCACGACGTATTTTGAATCGGTGATTTCGAACCCAACTTTAGTCAGGGGAGAATCGGGCGGGCCCATGATGTAAGGCACAACAAACATGGTGCGTCCGCGCATCGCGCCGTTCAGCAGCCCATATAGCTTCGAATACGTTTCCGCCGGTTCCGACCAGTTATTTGTGGGCCCGGCTTCTTCTTTGGTCGGCGTGCAAATGAATGTGACCTTCTCGACCCGGGCGACATCGTTCGGGTTCGAACGGTGCAAGTAGGACCGCGGAACTCTTTTCTCGTTCAGCTTGATCAGCACGTTCTGTTTTAACGATTCCGCGATCAGGAATTCATTCTCCCGCTCGGAACCGTCACACCAGAAAATGTTCTCGGGTTTTGTCAGCTTTCCGATTTCGTGTACCCAATCGAGCACGGCCTGGTTCGTCGGCTCCGTATCGCCGATTCCATTCGGCGGGAATATGGCGGGTGCGATATTTTTCATGAAACGAAGGTGTCCACTTAAGCACGAATGGACAGGTTCGCCACGTTGAATCATTGAACGGTTAAATTGTTTCACGCTTGCGTAAGAACAGTGCGCGGCATTAATTGAAAGTATGTTCGGGGTCACCACCTCCGATGATTATCGGCCGGTTGCGTGGATGGGCCGCTATCCCGTCGATGTGACCACGATGCTGGTTGGGCTGCACGTCGCGGCCGCAATTCTCGCAGCTATTCTTGTCGCGATCGGGGCGGGGTCGATTTTAGCGTATTTGCAATTCGACAGTGCGGCAGTCTGGTCCGGTCAGGTGTGGCGCCTTTTCACGTACGCCTTCGTGCACGCGCCGTCCGGGCTGCTCTGGTTCGCGATCGAGATGTACATGCTGTTCGTGTTCGGCCGCGAAGTCGAACGCTTTATCGGGCGGCGGGCCTATATTGGGCTCTATCTTATTTTGCTGGTTACGCCCGCGGCGCTGCTAACGGTTTGGGGTCTTTGGCAGCGTTCGGCGCTCGCCGGTTCGCCCGCGTTGCACTTTGGAATTTTTGTTGCCTTCGCCACCATCTATCCGCGGGCTGAGTTGTTTCTGCGGATCATGACCAAATGGGTTGTCCTGATTCTTGCTGCAGTTTACACCTTTCAACTGCTCGCATATCACGCCTGGAGCGAGCTGATGGTCGTTTGGGCAAGCATCGGCGCGGCATTCCTTTTCATTGAAATGCATGGCGCCGGACCGGAACTTCTCTGGTGGGAAGCGTTGAAAACGCGCTTCGCTCCCAGGCCGAAATTCCATGTTGTCCCCAAAATGCATTCCAGCCGTTCAGCGGAAACGGATGACGTTTACACCTCGATCGATCCGATACTCGACAAGATTTCCAAGTTCGGAATCGGTAGTTTGACGGCGAGCGAGCGCCGGCAACTTGATCGCGAACGCGAGCGGCTTCTAAAAAAATCCGAGTGATCGTTTCTGCCCACGAAACACACGCAGCACCCGAAAGGAAAAGTCCGGCTGTTGGACCGGTCTGTACGAAAGTTCGTGCCTTTCGCTTATTTAGTGGGCCTTCCCTCTCAAGGCCAGGCGCGACTCAACTGTTTCGCAGAGAACGTGGAGCAGAAGCTGGTGCGCCTCCTGAATCCGGGCAGTTAGATCGCCGCGAACCAAAAGATCGACATCGGCCATCCCAATGGTTGATCCGCCGTCGCGACCGAGGAAAGCAATAGTCTTAAGCTTGCGCGCTTTTGCTTCCTCTAACGCGCGCTCAACATTCCTGGATTTGCCGGAAGTCGTCAGGCAAATCAACAGATCTCCTGGAAGGCCGAAAGCCGCCACCTGGCGAGCGAAAATCTCGTCGAAGCCATAATCATTGCCCACAGCAGTGAGAAG
>JAALOD010000090.1:7484-14610 GCA_013372845.1 Candidatus Udaeobacter sp. | reverse complement strand
ATCCTGAGAAGCTCAAAGCCCGTGCCTGCAAGAAAACCGTGATTCACTTGCAGCCGCCTAGCACTTGCCTTAACTTGTAGAAAGGGCGGAGTTTCTTTCTTTCGCGAGCCGGCTTCGTGGCGCCTCCAGCTCCGGTTTAGACATTAGCGGCAAGTGGCATGACGTGCTGAGGTATCATTTTTGAACAAATCCGCCAAGCAAAACGAAATGATTCGCCCCGTCCCGCAAAAAATTTGAGACCTTCGCCCTCCAGTTTCCGTAGAATATTTCGTAGAGAACAGCATGAAAAAGCGTGGGCGTCGCCGAATACGCTCGCCCGAGTACTGGCGCGCATATTACACGCGGAAGCAGCGCGAATGGCGCGCTGCCCATTACTGGCACGCGTATTACACTCGAAAAAAACGCGAACAGCGCGCTGCCCATTCACGCAGGCGAAAGAAGCGAAAACAAACAGCGGCACATGCCGTACGTGCATAAGAGAGTTCCCGCCTGCGTAGAAATGGGCTTCTAGATAGCTGACCTCGGTTGCTCCGGGGTTGGGTAGTCCAGAACTGCCGCGGTCAGCGACCCCCGCATCAGGCGGGCCACAACTGTTCTTCGTGGGCGAACCGCTTTTCGTAATCGTGATTCGGACGTAAGCGACCGGTGCCGTCGGCACACTGTGAACGGCTTACAGAGTTGCCGCTACAACTTTCGATAGCGCCACATCAATTTTAAAAAGCGAAGCGCATCGCGCAGTGGACGAATTTTGCTCACCTGATCGGTGTAAACAGTCGTGATTGGGACCGATTCAACCCGGTAGCCTTTACGGCTGGCGATGATGAGCACTTCGGTATCGTAATCGAATCGGTCTCCGCCCCCAAGTAATTGTGGAATCAGCTGGTGGTCCAACATGCGAAAACCACACTGTGTATCGGGGATTTCCTGCTTACAAACGCGGCTGATCTGCCTGCTCATGTAACGATTCACAACGTGCCGGATGAACGGCATCCCGGCAAAGTTGTTCATGCGGTTGCCGATTAAAAACGTCGGCTGCGTCGAGCAAGCTGCCGCCGTAAGGAACCGGTCGATCTCTTCTGGAAGATGTTGGCCATCGGAATCGAGCAGGCTGACCCAGTTGACTTGTAGATCCAATCCGTCCGCCCCACGGCCAGACGGACTCGCTACGGCGAGCCAGTGCGCTAGTCCTGTCTTGATCGCTTCGCCTTTGCCGCGGTTCTGGTCATGAGTAATGACTTCCGCGCCGGCTTCTCGTGCCCGCTGCGCCGTCTGGTCGCTCGATCCGTCATCGACCACAATGACGTGATGGAGCTGCTTGCGTGTTCGACGCACGATGTCGCCGATATGTTTCTCATCCTGATACGCAGGAATGACTGCAGCAGTTTGTGAACGAATCTGAGCGAGCGGATCGCGCTCGGTCTCTGTCATCGGCGCACCACCGGATGAAAGTCGGCCGCGTGATAAGAACTACGAACCAGCGGGCCAGAGGCGACATGGAGAAACCCTTTTCTGCGCGCAATGTCGCCGTAGTAATTGAATTGCTCCGGCGTGATATATTCGACCACAGGTAAATGCTTCGCAGTCGGGCGCAAATACTGGCCCATGGTGAGCACTTCACAGCCGACCTCGCGCAAATCATCCATGGTCTGAAAAAGTTCCGTCTCCTTCTCGCCGAGGCCGAGCATGACACCACTCTTGGTCACTACTCCCGACGACAGTTCCTTTGCGCGTCGCAAGACTTCGAGTGAGGTACGGTACTTTGCGCGCGAACGCACCAGCGGCGTGAGGCGTTCCACGGTTTCCATGTTGTGGTTGTAGATATCCGGGCCGGCGTCGAGGACGATCTGGATGCACCAATCCTGCGCGTGAAAATCGGGAACGAGCACTTCGACAATTACCGAAGGATCCATCTCTCGAATCGCGGCAATGGTGCTCGCGAAATGATCGGCCCCGCCGTCCTTCAGATCGTCCCGCGCAACCGCCGTGATCACGACATGTTTTAATTTCATCCGGCGCACAGCCTCGGCTACACGCTGCGGTTCGTCGTCTTCCAGCGCGAACGGTTTAGCTGTTGTCACGGCGCAAAATCCGCATGCGCGCGTGCAACGATCGCCAGCGATCATAAAGGTGGCTGTGCCCTGGCTCCAACATTCCCATCGGTTTGGACATTGCGCGCTCTCGCAAACTGTATGCAACCGTAGATCGGAAATGAGTGCCTTAGTTGAAAAGAAAACCGGATTGGATGGCAACCGCACTTTGATCCAGGGCGGCTTTTGCCCCTGGTGTAGTGCCGGATCAATCTTTGCGCACGACATGTTAGTCAATGCTAGCGCAACGTTGAAACGTTGAAAAGTTGAAGCGTTGAAGCGGGCGCTTCATCCCTTTAACGCTTTATCGCTTCAACGATCACAGTTTTGTTCTGCCTGAAAGTGCCGCTGAAAGCGTTAGCTCATCCGCCGATTCGAGGCCGCCGCCGGCCGGAATGCCGCGGGCAATACGCGTAAGGTTGACCTGCTTGTTCTTCAGGAGATCGACAATGTAGCTCGTGGTCGATTCGCCTTCGACATCGGCAGGCAGCGCGAAAATGATTTCGGTGATCTTTTCCTGATCGACGCGTTCCAGTAGTTCTTTAATACGCAAATCGTCGGGGCCAATATGATCGAGTGGAGATATCTTCCCTCCAAGAGAATGGTATCGCCCCCGAAAGGCATTGGTTTTTTCCAGAGGAAGAATGTCAGTGGCTTGCTCTACAACGCAGAGCAGCTCTGTCGAGCGTGAGGAATCGGCGCATATGTCGCAGATTTCGCCAGCAGCAAAAAATCCACAAAGCTTGCAGGAACGAATTGACTGCCGCGTGTCTGTGATTGCGCGCGCTATTTGCTCCGGCTTATTGTCCCGTGCCCCTACCATCCAGAGTGCGATCCGCTCCGCGGAGCGAGGACCGACTCCCGGCATTTGTCGTAGTTGCGCAACCAAATTCCGGATTGCGACCGGATATTCCGTCCTTCTCAACGCGCGCTCAGCTTTCTTCCAACGGCGACTCTGTTAACTGCAGGACGAGCGGTTCGAGCCGGCGAAAATAGAATTCCAATGCAGGGTCGTCTTCTCCCTCGGGACCGCGTGCTTTCTGAAATTCGGAATAGGCTTCCGCCCAACGTTTTTCCCGATACAGAACCACGCCGCTCCAGAAAGAATCTCTTCGGGCAACATGCTCTGGTTTGGCTTCTGCGGTAAGCCAGAGCGGTTCGTAGACTTCGATTCGATCATGCGAGTTCGTTCCGCTGACAAAATCAATTGGACGCGCAACGATTGTCTCGCTCACGCTATCGAAAGTAGGCGTATCAATCAGGATCGTTGATCCATACCGGTGATTCAGGGCACAGAACCTGCGCGCGAGTTCAATCGGTTCGCCGCTGGCTAAAAGCGCCGGATGTATGCGGTCCTTCAGCGCCCCGGCAACGATCGCGCCTGAACTGATCCCAGCGTTCATGTCCCAGTCGCCAAAAATTTCTTCGTTTTCTTGCCTCCGCTCGCGAAACTTCTTTGTTAGATCGAGAACAGCACGCACCGCATCCTCGGCAGGCTGACTACTGGCGCTCGGAAATCCAAAAACGGCCACGACGCCCTCGCCATCGGCAGCTTGTAGATAAGCTCCTCTCTCGATCAGGTCATCGGCAGTCTCACGAATAAATTTGGCCATGGTTTCAGCGAAACCGGCGGGGTCAGATAAATTCGTGAATCCATGTCGATTGGCAATGTCGCAGACGACCACACTCGCTTCGTACGCTTTCGCCTGCCCATCGAACGGACCATCGCTGACACGACGAAATTCTTTTCTCGAGAGACGATTGGCAAAAATTGTGCGCACTAAATGCGAACGGTCCCTCCGCAAAAAGAGCGTCCAGCCTTCCACGAAGCCAACCGCTAATGCGACTGCAAAAATGCACGGAACCGGCTGGAAAAAGACCCGGTAAAGGGAGCAGACCCAAGAAAGCACAAGAAGCTCAACCAACAAAAAGCCGAACAATAGATAATTTCGCGACCGTCCCGCGGCCGGGGGATTTCTCAAACTGAGCCAGGTAACACCGGCAGCTATCAGCAAAACAAAAACGTATTGCCACTTTTCGCCAACGACCCTCGTTGCGCCGGCATAATCGGAAACAAGGTGTGCAACACCAGCCTCAAAGCCCGCTAACATCTTCGTTGCATGCAAGACTCCCACAACGATGGCGACAGCAACTCCAATTACGAGCGTTGTGATCAACGAGCGCTTCATGAACAATCAGGCTTTTTGAGTAGCTGCGCCCGGATAATAGGATTGTACGACCAGCTCACTTAAGAATTTGTCCGGCGCATCGACGGCTCCGGCGTTGATGACAAACCTTGCCTGGCCGGTATTCTTTTTGATCAGATTTAATCCGAACTGATAATCCTTGAATAAGTGGGCGCAAAGATCGCTCATGGTCATCCGCTCAGCTTGCGCACGCTCGACCAGGCGCCGCACCGCTGCTTCCTCCAAAACAATTTCCAATCCATGCTCATTGTTGAATTTCTCCGCAAATTGACGCGCGCCGGCTTCGAGCATTTGCGCTTCGAGTTTGTGCCCCTCCGCCATCAATCGGTCGAGCACACGCTGTGGCTCGCGCACGAGCGCAGCGGTAACACGCAACTGGCTCAGGCCGGATCCTGCCAGGTAATATTTGTAATCGCGGAACAATTTTTCGAATACCGTCAGCAATCCACGTGCTCCGGTTTTTTCCCCGGCAGCAGCTTCCGACAGTAGCCGCAGCGCTTCATCCTCGAAACTGATCTCAATGCCGTAAGCGCGAAAGGCGCGCTCATATTGCCGGAGTAAGCTACCCTCGGAATACTTCATGATGCTGAAAAGATCAGCAGCATCCAGGTCTTCACAGACCACGCGCACTGGTAGTCGGCCAATGAATTCCGGCTCGAACCCGTATTCGATAAAATCCTGCGTCGTCACGTGCCGGAACAATTCGTTGTCCATCACCTGAATCGGTTCGGCGCTAAATCCGATCTGACCGTGACGAACGCGTCGCGCAACCTGTTCTTTTAATTTCTCAAATGCGCCGCTGACCACGAAGAGAATGTGCCGGGTATTGATCGTTTCCCGTTTTGCCTTGCCGCGGCGTTGAAATTCGAAAGCCGCCTGCAATTGCGCCTGCAAATCGTTCATGCTGCGTACGGCCACTTCTGTTTCCTCCATTAACTTCAGCAGCGTGGTCTGCACGCCCCGCCCGCTGACGTCCCGGCCGATCAAATTTCCGGCTGCAGCGATCTTGTCGATCTCATCGATATAAATGATCCCGAACTGCGCCAGGTTTACGTCACCGTCCGCCTTGTGTACTAGCTCACGCACCAAATCTTCCACATCGCCGCCGACGTATCCCGTCTCGCTGAACTTCGTGGCGTCCGCTTTCACGAACGGCACCTTGATCAGGTCAGCAATGTGTTTGATGAGATAAGTTTTGCCGACCCCGGTCGGTCCGACCAAAATCACGTTTTGCTTGATGTATTCAATCTCCTGCGCACGCGCGGCATCTTCCTTTTCGAGACGGCGCAGGTAATTGGCATGGTTGTAATGATCGCAAACGGCGATCGCCAGTACCTTCTTCGCTTCATCCTGCTTGATCACGAAGCGGTCGAGATGCGCTTTAATGTCCCGCGGCAGAAGATTGAATTCGAATTCCTCGTGATCGGTCTTCTCCGGCTTTTCTTCTTCTTCTTCTGCTGGCGCGGGCTCCGGCTCGGCAAAAGTCGCCACTGAGACCCGGTCGCCGAAGTTCTGTTTCATGAACTCCGTGATCTTAGTCTTCAATTCTTCCGGTGAAGGAAACTGCGGTGGTGGGTTTTGCTCCATATCGCGATCAGGAAAACGTCGCGTCAAAAATCACTTATGGCAATGATTCGTCTAAATCTGACTCTCGGGGCCGGGAATTCGTTCATCCTCCATCTTGCGCCTTCGGCGTGTGAGCTGCCATCGTCTTCGGAGAAGCGGATCCACCTTTCACAAACGCGAAGGTGGAACGCGTTGTCCTCAACGCGTTGTCTAAGGCGCTTGGGACATACCCGGGAAGAGAACAGAAATCTGTTCCATGTATTCAGGCTTGGCTCTCGCAGCGGCTTCAGCTAGTTCCCTCGCTGCTTCGGTTTGCCCGGTTTCACTAGCAAAGACAGCGCAACTCCACTGTCGATCTGCTGCGCCACGCGCTACTGGATCGATGAACGACTTGGACACGGCCAGTATTTCCTTTGGCGAGAGCTTGTCCCACGTGATCCATGCGATCCCATACGGAAGTTTCATGGTGAGTCCTTCATCCGTGGCGCTCACTATGCCTGTATATTGCGCGCCGGAGCTATCTGCGAGTGCACGCGAAAAATGCGCCCGATTGAGATCGTCAATCAGAGTGTTCTTCCACTCGGACATGAATTGCGCTCTCTTCTCTGCGACTTCTTTAGCAGGCTTATAGTAGGCGCCGATCAGTTTCACATTCCTGATCCCCTCAGCCGCCTGAGCAAATTGATAAAGGGCGACCTGCCCTCTATAATTGGCGAGCGCTTTATTCCACTGCCCGCGATCCAACCAGCCTGTGCTGCGTGCGATAACGAACAAAATCCCAGCGGCCAATACAGCCGGTAAAGCGACACGAATGAAAAGTGGCAGGCGGCGATGCCAGCGTAAAACTCCGCTTAGCGCTTCAAAGCGGCGTCGGGTGAAGCGAGACAAGGCGGAGGGCCAGCGTCGCCGCCGCGTCTCACCGCCACTGATTGCGTCGTCCAATTCCAGCTCACGCCACGCTCGCTCAAGCTCTGCCACCAGATCGTCGTACGAAGAAAAACGCTGCGCCGGATCAGCTGCGATCATTCGCTGCAAAACCTCCGCAGTCGGCACAGAGACATCCGGCACCGTCGCCTGCAAATCGAGTGGCTGTTGTTTTAATTCGAGCAATGCCGTCGCGGAATTTGTGCTGGCTTCGATCGGCGGTTTGCCTGCAATTGCGTGGAACAATGTTGCGCCCAAACTGTAAATATCGCTGCGGAAGTCCTCCGGATCGTTGTTCAATCTTTCCGGCGCGACATATTCCGGGGTTCCCCAAACGACACC
>JAALOD010000090.1:0-7384 GCA_013372845.1 Candidatus Udaeobacter sp. | reverse complement strand
GTTCCCGAATCGAATACCTGTATCACGTAAGGATGATTCACGGCGGCAGCTATGCGTGCCTCTTGTTGCAATCGAGCTTTGTAATCCTCTTCGCCGCCGAGATCTCTTCGCAACAGTTTCAGCGCCACGAACCGATCCAGTTGCATATCCCGCGCCTTATAAACGGTGCCCATCCCACCCACACCAAGCGTCTCGACCACCACGAAATGATCGAAGGTTCTTTCCGCGCGTATTTTCTTGCCACAGGTAGGACAGGCGATGCGCGCCAATGGTTCTGCCGCGGTCGTATCCACGGTCGTTCCGCAACCGGAGCATGTTTGGGCGGTGGGCTCACTCGCCATTGAGCAGCAATTGTAACATTCAGACCCTGCAGAGCAAAGCGTAGCACTGCCACGCTTGCTGCGGCATTTGCGGCGTCTCGCCTGCCAATTCTAAACTGCTATTGTCCGTTCGTTCTTCGCCATGCGAGATTGAAAAGTCGCGGCACGCATTCATCTATCTATGAGGCAACTTTCAGCCAAAAATTGACTAGGATTGACCTTGTCGTATCAACGAACGAAGCAAGGCTTCGACTCGACCAATTTCTGGCGAAGCGACTTCCAGAATTTTCCCGGTCACGACTCCAGCAGTTGATCCGCGATGGGTTTATTCGACTCAACAACGCAAACAGCCGGCCACGCCAAATCGTTCGAGGCGGCGATAAGATTCAACTCACCGAGCCGCCGCTGGAAAAGATCGAAACGCTGCCAGAGCAGATCCCCCTTGAGATTCTCTTCGAAGACAATGATCTCATCGTGATCAACAAGCCGGCGGGGCTTGTCGTTCATCCGGGCGCCGGTCATCGTGAACACACTCTGGTCAACGCGCTCCTCAACCACTGCTCGACGTTGTCGGGAATCGGGGGGAAAGAGCGCCCGGGCATCGTTCATCGTCTCGACAAAGAGACGAGCGGCTGTCTTGTTGTCGCTAAAAACGATGCAACCCATCGCGGATTATCTAAGCAGTTTGCTGACCGTGCGGTGGAGAAGATTTATCTTGCGCTGGTGACTGGAAGATTGCGCAAGGCGGCTGGAGTAATCGAAGAAAAAATCGGACGACATCCAGTCCACAGGCAACGAATGAGCGCGTCTGCTTTGCGCGGACGCGCGGCTAAAACCGAGTATCGAGTCGTTCAGTCGAGCGAGCGCGCCAGTTTGATCGAATGCCGGCTGCACAGCGGACGGACTCATCAGATTCGTGTGCATCTTCATCATCTCGGTCACCCGGTGCTCGGCGATAATGTCTACGCACCGCGTCTCGCAAAGGATTTTTCGCGACAAATGTTGCATGCTTGGAAGCTTGGATTTCACCATCCTCGCACTCAGGAATGGAAAAGCTTTGAAGCGCGATTGCCTGATGATTTCGCAGCCGCGATAAAACTGACAATCGAATCTTAACAAGTATGAAGCAGCGAAAACTTGGACGCGGCGGTCCGATTGTCTCGGCGATCGGCCTTGGTTGCATGGGGATGTCGGATTTTTACGGCGGACGCGACGATGAGGAGTCCATGGCCACGATTCATCGTGCGCTGGATCTCGGCATCACGTTCTTCGATACCGCCGATATGTATGGACCACACACAAACGAGCAATTACTCGGACGCGCACTACGCGGCCGTCGTGACCAGGCCGTCATTGCTACAAAGTTTGGGATCTTGCGTGATCCCGCGCGGCCGGACTACCGCGGGATCAGCGGTAAGCCGGATTATGTCCGCAAAGCTTGCGAAGGAAGTTTGCGCAGACTGGGCGTTGATGTGATCGATGTTTATTATCAGCATCGTGTCGATCCGGACACGCCGATCGAAGAGACCGTTGACGCCATGGCAGAGCTTGTGCGGAAGGGCAAGGTGCGCTTCCTCGGTCTGTCAGAAGCAGGCGCGGAAACGATCCGCCGCGCGCATGCCGTTCATCCGATCACGGCATTGCAATCAGAGTACTCGCTCTGGACACGCGATCCCCAGAAGGAAGTTCTTGGCGTATGCCGCGAGCTGGGTATCGGTTTTGTGCCGTACAGTCCGCTAGGCCGCGGGTTTTTGACCGGACAAATCAAGCGCTTCGAAGATCTGCCCGAGGACGATTACCGGCGAATCTCGCCCCGATTCCAGGGAGAAAATTTCCAGCGCAATTTTGCGCTTGTGAAAAGAGTCGAAGAAATCGCTCGCGAGAAAAAATGTACCCCGGCGCAGCTTGCCCTTGCCTGGGTGCTCGCGCAGGGAAACGACATTGTTCCGATTCCCGGAACCAAACGTCGCAGATATTTGCAGGAAAATGTCGGCGCGCTTGATGTCGCTCTTACCAGTAAAGATCTGGCGCGTATCGATGAAGTCGCTCCTCACGAAGCCGTCGCCGGCGCGCGTTATCCCGATTGGGCGATGGAAATGGTAAATCGGTGAGAGGGACTACGAGACAACTGACAACTGACCACCCGAACAGTGCATCAGTCCTATTAGTATCAGGCTCGTCACGGTTGCGACCACTTTGCAGAGTTTTCCGCTTCCTTTTCGACTGCCCGAATAAGACCGTGCAAACAGGCAAACGTTGCCTTCGTTTGTTGCTGTAGCGCATCAGCCCCTCTGACGACAAGTAATCGAGTCCCGCGAGGTGAATGAAATATTGAGTCTCTGATAGCGAGCCGCGCGCATATAAAGAAAGTGAAGGTAATCTTTCTTGCTCTCTCCGATGCGCCTTCGACGATGTTCGCAGGAACCGAATAAGCAGCGCGGCGCAATTGACTCGTTAATCCGTAGATTTCTCTCTGGGAAAAGACCGTGCAGTTCGTAAACGCGACGGTCAGATCATCCGCCAGTCTCCAAGCTTCGATTTTCGTGTAGTCTCTCATGCAGTTTAGTCTGTTGTCTTGTGGTCAGTAGTCTTGTTGTCCCGCCATCGACCCGCCGCGGCACCATCGCGCTTGCCAGCATTGTCTGAACAATCTCGCCGTGTTGGTTTGTAGTCACGTTGCGCAACCGAATGATCCCGTAGCCCGGCTTGGATCGCGATGGCCTTAGATCGAGAATCTCCGTTTCAACGGTAAGCACGTCGCCCGGTCGCACCGCATTAGGCCAACGCAACTCATCGACACCAAGCCCGATGGCGCCCTCGGCGAAGTTCAACGTTTGCACAAAGAGTCGCATCGTAAGGGCAGCCGTGTGCCAGCCACTCGCAATTAGTCCTTTGAAAAGTGTTCGCTCTGCAGCTTTATGGTTCAGATGAAACATCTGCGGATCGAACTTGTGCGCGAACTCGATGACCTCCTTCTCCGTGACATTTAGCGGTTCGGATCTAAAACGGTCACCAATTTTCAAATCATCGAAGTAGTGCTCTTTCATTCTGTCTCTCTTATTCATTCTACAATGGCGAGACCAATTGATGCGCCATCCTGCGGGATTGAGCAATGCCTAATGTGTGGGCCTGGGTGCGGCCCATTAACCATGGCCTATTGACGGCGGCGTTGTAGTCCCGTGCTCTCGTTAGTCAGTATCGGCACACTTATGAGATTGGTTCTATGCTCGCAGCAAGCGATGTAAAACTGGTCTGTGGCAACGACGCGAAGTGGCTCTTGTTCGACGCAGATTACATCCTGAAAGTTGGGGAGTAGAACATGTATTAAAAATCAACATCAAAGAGGAGGCATCATGAAAACACTAGTTATCACACTCGCTTGGTTGCTACTTGCTCCGTTGGCATTCGCGCAGCCGGGTTCGACGAACAAGAAACAAACAACCACAGAACCAATAACCGTAACGGGAGCGATCATCAAAATGACGATCGAGGAAGGTGCGGCCGCCAGTTATCAGCCCACCAACACGCTTGTCGTTCGCGAGGACGGGTCCAATAGTCCGGGCCGTTATGTCCTCAACGGACGAGGTCACGTGTTGAACAAAGCCGGCCAAATCGTCCAAACTGCGATCAAACCCGGCGCTCGTGTGCGTGTCTATTACACGAACATGGGCGATCTGCGTACGATTGATCACGTGGTTCTTTTAGACTGATCTGCACGGCGCTTCAGACAACACTAATAAAAGCCGCGGGGTTCCAAGCCCTGCGGCTTCTTTTTTAGATAGGTGACGCGCTGCGACATCCAGACTTCGTTCGAATTCTCATGAATTAGAGGATCACTTAACCGCTCCCCACATAGCCAGAGACATCCGGATGCCGAAATAGATTCGATCCATTTGTGTCTCAAATAAGTGAGGCGACCAATAATGAAGACCTCACTTTTATTTGAATGATTTGGAGGGCAACTAATGAATGGAAAGTTTCTGTTATTCGGCCGGGATGAGATTAAGAACAGTTTGATGGGTTTTGTCGATCGTAAGATTGGCGAACAACGCCGAGACGAGCGGCGACTCGCCGAACAGCGCACCACAAAGCACCGATTCCAAGCAAGAAAATCGTGCGTTGCCGATGCGCGCAGTTATCGCGTTGCTCGACGATTGCCGGTGTTAGCCGTCGCACTATTCGACAGAGCAACAACCAATTCCCGTCAGGCTGCGCAATAAGTTTTCGAAGAAACATTTTCAGCGCTGCACTGAGCGGTTCGCTTGCGCTTACAGATTGGGGGATTTAGGAACCGCGGAAGCCCCGGGTTCCAATCTTCGAAATATTGCCCTGGTACCGAACGCGCCATCGACAATTGCAGCAGTCCAACCCTGGGATTCGGCGAAAGCTTGGATTTTTCTCTCGCGCTCTGACCACGCAATCCCTTTGCGTGGCCAGCAACGCTCCAAATCGCCCTCAAAAACGACGCAAAATGAGCGTTCTTCAAGCCGTGCTGCGACATGTTTGGCCAGTATTTTCATATCTTAATGAGTCAGTCCCACTCGTCTTTGCCACAATTGAACATCCGCAATATTTTGTGATATCACCGAAGATGTACTCATCGCTCCCTCCGCGGAGAGATGTCATCTTACAGATCTCAAACGTTTCCGCACGTGCGCGCCATTGTTTGATTGACGAATCAAGTGCGCCGCATCGCGTTTGCTATCCATTTTGGTCATGCGTTTGCAGAGCCGTTCAATCTCCGAATTATCAAGCGGCTTGTGTTTTCCTCCGTTTGTAGCGATCGAGTCCGCTTCTCTTGCTGCGGGGTAGCTAAGCCATCGTCGTAATGCGGCCAAGATCGTATCACGTTGTCGCTTAGTGAGTTTAACTACCATTGCTCAAATCTGTGTTTTGACCCCGAGTCTCTATCAGGCCGACACAGTGTTGTCACGCAATTGTAACATTAAAATATCCGTCGGGTGGGAACTCACAACGGTTCGGATCCGCGTTTTCATTTGGGCCACGGCAACACTGGAGCATCTGGAATCGGCGCGAAAGCAGGAGTAGTCTCAGAATGGCTGAAGGTAGTAGGTAGGGGCGAGAGAGATCGAACACGCCGGTCGGAATCAAAAAATCCTGTACAGCTTTGCAACGCGCGGCGCTTCGTGTTTCAATGCAATTATGAAACGACTAGCACTGTTAGGGCTGATAATTTTAATGCCCGCGCTACTCCGAGCGGACGAGAAAGGAACAATGCTCCAAGCGTTAGGCCAATTCGAGCAGGCGTGGCGCTCGACAACGCCTTGCGAAGTGAGCAGCAATGCCTGTCAAACCCGCGAGATTTGGCTGGCACAACAAGCAGCACAGGCAGCAGATCGCTACCTGACGACGCCGGACGCTAAAGAGAGCCCTTGGCGTTTAGTCGCGCAATCAGTCATCAAATACAGCCAAGCGCGAAGCGAAGCGTACGCGGCATACGTACGCGCCCGTAATCAGGACCCGGATGCCGCCGAAAAGGCGTACCATTCAATCGTTGATCCGCTGGAGCAGGACTTCATAGGGCAACTGAAAGCCGCCCTGGGAAGCGACGAAAATTCCCGCGAGATTGCACAGCGTTTTGGGCTGGTTGATTTTTGAAGTCCTCGATCCACGAGTACGAAATCCGCCCGCGCAAAGATAAACGCGGCTTCGTCTAATCTCCGATGCGCTGCCATTCGGCGGGCTGTGTGGTACACCCACATCTCGGATGCTATCGGGTACGCGGGACACTACAGCCGCGCCTATGACTGTGACCCGCGTTTACAATGAAACCGGCAATGAAACGCACGAGTGTGCGGGCGTTTTCAGAGAGCCGTGATGGCAAAATCGACCAAAAATCTTCGTTTTCGGATGACAAAACAGCAAGATGCAATCAATAAAAGAATGAGGGAGGAGATCAAACTGCAGCGACGAAAGCAGCTATGGCAGAAGCGAAGGTCGCCAATTAAGGGCATAGGATTGTTTGCTACTCTTCCGATCAGGGCAGGCACGCCGATCATCGAGTTCAAAGGCCGCGTTATCCCGTGGGAAGAAGGCGCAATCATGTTACTGCGCGGCGCGAACCATGTTATCAAGTTCGATGCCAATCACGACATGGATGCCCGACCGCAGTGGAGTCCGGCAGGCTACGTCAATCACGGTTGTTATCCTAATTGCGCCATAAAAAAGAAGCGCGGTGGCCTGTGGTTAACCAGTATCCGGCCAATTGAACAGGACGAAGAGCTCTTAATCGACTACGACTTCGATCTGGGCGAAGAATTTGAGCCGTGCAGATGCGGGCATCCCCGTTGTCGCGGGCTGATGCTCAGAAGAAAAGACTGGCCGAAACTGCGCAAACTAATGTCTAAGGTTTTATGAGGCTGACCTTTAATTAATTGCGGATCCGAAACTAATGGAATGCCATGCCAAACAACACTGACAAACATTCAAGTCACCTGTCGGGCGAATACTTCGTTGCGGCCGGGTCGCAAAACCAGCGAAGTGTGAGAACTATTTTGTTAGCCGCTACCGCGCTTGCTGCCCTCACCGGTTGCCAAAGTGTTGCGGAGAAGCAACGCCCAGAGGCGGAGGCGCAGTCAGGTGACGTCGCCAATTGTGCGCGGATTCGCGTAGCATCGGGTGGCTGTGGACGAAACCCGGGTTTTACAGAGGTATACGTTGACAACATGCACAAGGACCGCGCGGTGCGGGCGACCGTTCGGAAGCACTCGCAGCAAGGCGACGACGACACAGAGTATGCCATTGCCGAAGGTGGCCAGCTCTTTATCGGCTGCGGGGGCGGCGGCACCAGCTTTGATGTTGTCGGCTGTGAGGTGTTGAAGGGTAAAGCCGAAAAAGCTGATTAAGCGATAGCTGATTTACCGCTTCCAATTCCCGAAAAGCCGTCAGCTTTTCATCCGGATGCGCAACAAAGCGTTGACCGTCGCTTCGATGCGCGTCAGCAATCCAGATCGTGCGCCCGCGATAATCCACGGCTGACACGCAGCCCCAACTCCAACCGGACGCGCTCAGTTTATCAGCGAAAGATTTGCAGCCAGAGCGAT
>JAALOD010000009.1 GCA_013372845.1 Candidatus Udaeobacter sp. | reverse complement strand
GGTGAAACTCAAGAATATGATGCGACCTCTGGAGGTTTATTGGGTCGGATACGAGGGCGCAGCGTCGGGTCCACCGGACCTCGTGCGTGCCGATGAATCTTCTTCGACTCAGAAATCGATTGCCGTGTTGCCCTTCCTGAACATGAGCCCAGACCCGGAGAATGAATACCTGAGCGACGGCCTGACAGAAGACCTGATAATGTCGTTTTCACGATTGAAGGGGCTTCGCGTCCCCGCCCGGACTTCGAGCTTTGCGTTCAAAGGGAAAAATGAGGACATCCGCCGGATCGGTGACCAACTGAATGTGAAAACGATTTTGGAAGGCAGTGTGCGCAAAGCTGGCAACCGGCTACGCATCACGGCGCAATTGATTAATGCAGTAGACGGCGATCACCTGTGGTCCCAAACGTTTGATCGCGAAATGCAAGAGGTCTTCGCGATTCAGGATGAGATTACGCGCGAAATCGTGGACGCCCTAGAGATGCAACTGGTTGGCGCAGGCGATCAACCCTTGGGGAAACATGGCACTTACAACCCCGACGCCTATCAACTTTATCTCGAGGCCAGGTATCACTTTAACAAATTCACTGGTGAGGGCTTTAAGCGCTGCATCGAGTGTTGCAAAAAAGCCCTCGAAATAGAGCCAAACTACGCACTAGCTTATGCTGCCTTATCGCTCTCTTTTCAACACGGCTGGTTTTACGGACATCTCTCGTTTGAAGAGAAGCTTTCTGTAATCGGTCCTCACGATCTGGCCGCAGAAAAAGCAGTGAAACTCGATCCGAACCTGGCCGAAACACAGACCGCCTTGGCCATGGTAAGATTTTGGAACCAGAGGGACTGGTCAAGGGCTGAAGACTGCTTTAAACAAGCGATCAGGCTTAACCCAAACTACGTCACCGCTCACGAGCATTACAGCCTTTTTTTGGCGTGCAGGAGACGGACCGAAGAGGCGGTAACTCATGCCCGGTGGGCGCTACAGCTCGATCCCTTATCCCCCATGAACAATCTCGGCGCAGCAGGACTCTACTGGTTGGTTCACCGGTATGATCTGATGCTCGAACAAGCCCATAGATTGTTTGATCTAGAGTCAAACTTCTTTGGGACATATTGGATGTTGGGCTTGGCCCATTGGTCTCAGGGAATGCACGATGCTGCCGTCGCAGACTTGCGCAAAGCGGTGATGCTGGGAGGAGGGCCTGTTCCATTGGCCGACCTCGGGTGCCTGCTGGGCCGGCTGGATCGGAAGGCCGAAGCTCAACAGGTTCTCGAAGATTTGCGCGAACTCGGAAAGCACATGTATGTCCAGCCACCTTATCTGGGTTTGGTTCACGCAAGTTTAGGTAATCACGATGAAGCGTTCGCTTGTTTTGCGCGCGGCATGGAACACGAAAACGGTAGCCTTGCGTATCTGCGGGAATACTGCATCTGTGCCGGTTTGGATGACTTGCGTGCCGACCCACGATTCCCGGCGTTGCTTAAAAAAATCGGAGTCGAAGCATGAGCGCCCAACACCGAACATCGGAAGCTCACTGCGATCTTTCTTTGGCGACCGAGGAATTGCCACCCGTGTAGTACGGGGAAATCATCGCCGACAATCTCAGCAAAGCCGGTTGGGGCTGGGTCTCAGCCTTGGATTCTGAGGGACGAACAATCTGGATTGCAGACGCCCATTGCGGAGATGGAAAGCGTTACGTTGTGCACAGGCATGACAAGCTGACAGCTTTTTTGGAATTGGAATCGGCTAAGGACAAAGTGAGGCCAGACTCAAAAGTCGATCACCGCATGAAACGGAAGCGCGGACGACCGACCCTGTTCAACGCCGGGCTCGCGGCCAGGCTCTGCCGCCTCCTGGAGCGCGGGTGGTGGCCATTGCTGGTAAAACTACGTAGCGGCCACTCGGGAGCATGCCGCACGTGCGAGCGCTACAACCCTTTATTCAATGCGAGCTTCGCTTTTTGTCGCTCGGCCGCATGCGCTCCGCCCATCTGCATTTCTTCGGCGGTCAGAGTGCCCGCACTCTCTTTAGATCCAAGCTGATCTTGATTCCGGGTTGCGGGCTGCGCTTGTGGCTGGTTCTGCGTTAAGTGTTGAGGTGGTGCGGCCAGTGCGCTCGCAGTGATACCGCTGTTCGTGGGCTGTACCCGTGGCGCTTTCGCTACTTTCGGCAGCCGACGTCGATTATCCGTTTGAGTCTGAGGTGGTGCGGTCGCAGCCACGAGAGTATGAGTCAATTGCACCGGCAGTGCTTGTACCGTTTTCGGAAGTCGGTCGGGAATAATCTGCACGACTGCTCCCACGGGAACGCGATTGTACAGCTCCGCTACGTCGCTCGATTTCATCCGAATGCAGCCATAACTGGCAGGGCGACCGATTGTTTTCTCCTGCGGTGTGCCGTGGATATAGATGCCACGCTGAAATGCATGCGCGTTTTGCGCTTCCAATCCACGCAACCAGATGATGCGTGTGATCACTGGGTCGCGACCAGGAGCATTTGGCTGCAGAATTTCACCGGTTAACCGCCGATTGTGGAAGACGGCGCCGGACGGGACGTTGTCGCCGATTTTCTTTTCGACTGCGAGATAGCCAATAGGAGTTGTCATTCGTCCCCAAGAGTCGCCCACACCAAACATCGACGTGGACACCGGATATGTGGCCACTTTCCCGCCGTTTTGCACAAGCATCAGCTTCTGATCGCGGACGCTTATTATAAGCTGATGGGAAGGGTCGAGTTGCGTTGCGAAAAGCGCTGGAGCAAGTGAAACCAAACTTAAAACTAGAGCGAGGGCTCGAAACATGCGCACCTTTTTAGCTAAATAATTGAAGTTTGTCACGCGGGAATTGCGGCGCCGGCTCTGCGAGTGAGCAGGCACAGTTCGTCCAAAAGCCGAATGGCTTCACTAATACAGTCTCGTCGGTGGTTTACTGTTCCCTCCGAGATTTTTCCTTCACGGACACCGAAGCACGATGGGGGTTCAAGCCCTGTCGGCTCCGGGATTCTTGTATTACATTGGTTATTTATTCGAGGGCTATCCGGCACGCAGAACACACTCAAAGGTGACTACGTCTGGACTCTCCTCCTTTGTCGCGATTGCATTAGGCCTAACCCAGTTCTTCTTTGAGTCCTGCTATGTGTTCGCGCAGCGCGTTGACAATGCGCTCGTGAGCCTCTTTTCCCTTGCCCGCGCGCTCCAGCTCCTGCGGATCAAGCGGCTTTCCGAAGGTGACCCTGACTTTCCTGAGACGAGGCAGGACAGCGCCGACTGGCAAGGCCTCGTGTGTTCCCGCGATGAACACCGGTACGACCGGGACAGAGAAACGCGCAAGCACGATACCGATTCCCGGCTTGAATGGCTGAAGCTCGCCCGTGCGCGAAAGCCCGCCCTCGGGGAACCAGACAATGCTCAGCTTACGCTTCAACAATACGGCGCCGAATGCGAGACTGGAGATCGCACCGCGCTCGGGGTCGATCGGCACGGCATTGGCCAAACGGCCGATGAACCGCGTAAACACGTTGCGCGTTACGATGACGCTCCATCCTCCCCAGTAAGTTCGCGCCAGGCGCGCATTACTCAAAACAGCGCCAAGGGCGGGAGGATCAAGATAGCTGGTGTGATTCGGCGCGAATACAAACTGGGCGTTTTCAGGGAGACGATCGAGGCCCGTGGCTTCGACCCGGAAGAGCGTGCGCATAACGGTTCGATTGGCAAAAAACAAAATGCGCGCCACTAACCGCATCACGAGACCGGGCGGTTCAAGCCAGCGCTTTTGCTTGTCCGTCAGGATCTCCTCTGGACGATCGAGCGGCTGGGATTCTGACTCGGCCTCGCTTGCTTCGGAAACCTCACGCAGGAGATCACGAATTGCATCGATGCGCGCAATTGCCGCCTCGGTGAGCTCGACACCAGCATTTTCTCGAATTTCGAACGTCAGGTTCAGCCATTCAAGTGAATCGATGCCGAGATCCAGCCCGGGATTACTATCCGGCGTTAGCCGTTTGTCTTTGTAACGCCGGGCGAGCAGTTCCCAAGTTGCTTGCGCGGCATGATCGTCGAGCAGCGCACGGTCTTCGCCCGACATTTCCTCAATGGGCATTGGTCCCGCGAGTCGCTCGTGCGAGACGTCCTCACCTTCTTTTGCTTTCTCGTAGCGTTCGGAAAGCAGGTGTCGCCGAATCTTTCCCAGTCGCGTGCGCTGGATAACCTCACGCGTTAGGGCATAGTCGGAGACGCGCTGATACGGAGGAAGCCGGCGCGAGACGCGCTCGATGGCTTCACGAATTACGCGCTCAACGTTTTGCTCTCCCTGTTTGCCTGCCGGTACGATCAGCGCGACCAGCTTCCCGTCCTTTTGCAGCACGCCGATCTCGCGGATTGCTTTTTCCTCAGCGTAAGCTTCCTCCACGTCATCAGGCTGAACTTTCTTGCCGCCCTCGGTGACGATCAGTGTCGAGACGCGGCCAAGAAGGTGCAGATTGCCTTCATTATCCATGAACCCGAGGTCGCCAGTGCGAAACCACCCGTCTTCAGTGAACGCCTCCCGCGTCTTTTCTTCGAGATTGCGATAGCCGGTGAAAACGCTTGGGCCACGTGCGAGTACTTCGCCGTGGCCTTCCAGGCCGACCACGCGCTCTTCTTTTTCGGGCGTCCGAATGCGCAGCTCAACGCCTCGGATCGGTTTGCCGACGCTGTCGAGCGGGGCCTGGCCGGGGAGATTGAACGTCAGTAGCGGCGAAGTTTCGGTGAGCCCGTACCCGATGGCTACCTGCCAGCCGAGTCCCTCAAGTTTCATCGCCAGTTCCGGATCGAGCGCCGCACCACCGGAGGCCAGCAGGCGCAGCTGAGACCCGAGCTGTCGGTGAAGGGGTCGAAGCAGGATTTTGCCTGCGCGCACTCCGAAGCGCCGGCGTAGCGCGATGCTTAACACCAGGAGTTTTCTCGCAATTCCGCCACGGAGCGGTCCCGCCGATTGGAGCCGCGCCTGAATCCCAGAGTAAAGCGCTCGATAAAGGCGCGGAACGCCGATGACGACATTGATCTCGCCTTCCTGTAGCGCGCGAATGATTTGTGGCCCGGTCAGCGATTGAGGAATAACCACGGTGAGACCCCTTGTCAGCGGCGCGAGCATGCCGATCACAAACGGGTAAACATGATGCAAGGGTAACGGGAGAAGCAGGTGGTCATTTTCGCTGGTTAAGCCCGTCGCGAGAGCGGCGTCGATTTGTACGCTCAGGTTGCTATGCGTGAGCGGCACGCCTTTCGGTGGTCCGGTCGTGCCGGAAGTATAGAATAAAGTCGCGTGATCCTCCGGCCCGAGTTTGGGCAATGCGCCGGCGTTTTTTAAAAGCAAGCGCCGCCAACTCCGCTCGTCTTGATCTGTTGCGTCCAGCAAAACGATCCGCGCATTTTCCGCACAGGCCACGATCCGTTCAGCCCGGTTTTTCGTCGTGAACACAAAGCGAGGAGTACTGTCGCCAAACACATGTCGAAGCGCCTTCTCCCCGAGTTGGACATCAAGCGGCACGACGACACCGCCGGCACGGATGACCGCGAGCGCCGCGGCGATCCACTCGGGCCCATTATCGGCAATGATCGCAGCGCGATCTCCCCGTGCGAGTCCCGCATGGCGGAGCCCACGCGCGAGCCGGTCCACGCAGCCGTCCAAGTCCGCATAGCTCCATGTCTCCGAGCCTCGTTTTCGGAGAGTAAATACTGCTGGCCGGTCGGCGTTCCGCGACAGGTCGTTAAGCACTCCGTCACAATTTTGCAGCATTGCCATCGGAGAAGTTAAGCTGAAAAATAGTTCTTAGTTGAGAGTTGATTGTTGACAGTTAGTTAGTGCGCGACCGCGCTACCACCAGATTTTCGGCAATACAGCATCTTCACACCGTATGCCGTGGAATTGGGGGTGCCGCCGCCGCCTCAGTGTGAAGCATGCCTTCAGTGGAATACGGAACGCCGACAATGACCGCCAAGATGGCAAAGTCTTCCTTCGTCGGCTGCAACTCGCCGCGTGCTGCGAATCACCAGATCACGCTCGCTACCGTCATCGCGCAAGCGCTTCAACACGGTGCTCGCCGTGCCGAGCGACTGGCGGTCAGTGTTCCGTCGCATTGCCCGCTGCTCCAGCCGGTCGCCGATCGCCTGGAGAAGGCAATGAGCACACTCCCACTGCGGCCACCCGCCGTGCCTTACATAAGCAATCGTGGCGGTCGCTCCCTCTACGACGCTGACGCTATCCGCGAGGATCTCGCGACTAGTGTTGCGCATCCGGTGCGTTGGTTCGACCCGCTCGAAGTCCTGCGCGAACTCGGAACGAACTTATTCATCGAAATGGCACCGGGCCATGTCTCCACAAACCTTGTCGCTCCGCGTTGTGCAGCGAGTCGGTATGAGTAATTTTCGTTCCTTCACGTGCAAATGCTAACACAACGTGCAATTTTACGCTACCGAATCCGCTACCGATTTTGGCAGCACGAAAGTACACGCTTGTGTAGCATTCACCTGGGAAACAGGCAATTGCACCGTTAGCTCAATTGGCAGAGCAAGTGACTCTTAATCACTGGGTTGCAGGTTCGATTCCTGCACGGTGCACGATATTCGCTTAATCCACGTACCTCTGCGCAATCGGCATTTTGCGGCCCATCCCAAAGGCGCGGCTTGTTACTTTCAAACCGGGCGCCGCTTGCTCCCGCTTGTATTCATTTAGATCAACGCGGCGCTGCACCCAGCGCACCGTTTTCTCGTCGAATCCGCGCGCAATGATGTCGCGTGCGCTTAAGTTTTCTTCCACGTAAAGCTGCAGGATTTGGTCGAGAATTTCATACGGCGGCAACGTGTCCTGGTCCTTTTGATTTGGTTTTAACTCGGCACTGGGCGCCTTTTCGATGGTGGATGTCGGAATGATCTCGCCCTTCCTGTTGATCCAGCGTGCGAACTCGTAAATCGTCGTCTTCGGCACGTCGCTGATTACGCCAAGGCCACCTGCCATGTCACCGTAGATCGTGCAGTAACCCACGGACAGCTCGCTCTTGTTGCCAGTGCTAAGCACGAGGTGGCCGAACTTGTTCGACAGCGCCATCAACGTCATGGCGCGTAAGCGTGGCTGCATGTTCTCTTCCGTCTCGTTTTCGGGCAGGCCTTTGAAAATGTCTTTGAACTGCGCTTTGAAAACTTTGAACGCCTCGGCGATCGGGATTTCTACAAATTTGATTCCGAGGTTGCGGGCAAGGCCGCGCGCGTCGTCGATGCTGCCGCGGGACGAGTAAGGGCTGGGCATGGAAACGCCGGTCACGTTCTCTGCGCCCAGTGCATCGACCGCGATGACCGCAGTGACTGCGGAGTCGACTCCGCCACTCAGACCCACCACCGCGGAACGGAAGTTGCACTTTCGACAATAATCACGAAGCCCGAGTGAAAGAGCGGCCAAAAGTTGCTCCTCTGTCTTGGCTTCGCGAAATTCTATCGCGTCGATCGAATTCGTATCGACGATCTTCTCGTCTTCACGAAATGCCGCCAACTGCGCGATAGAATCGCCTGAAGCATTCACGGCGATCGAATTTCCATCGAAGATCAGTTGATCGTTCCCACCAACGACGTTGCAGTAACAAATTGGCCGTTGATAAGTCCGGGCTTGCGCCGCGATCATCTCGAGCCGGCACGCCGGCGCTCCCAGACGAAACGGCGACGCGCTCAGGTTGAGAATGATCTCTGCCCCTTGCTCCAAGAGGGCGCGCAGGGGTTCGACGTCGTAAAGCGGTCGCGGCAGATATTTGTCTGTCCAGATGTCCTCGCAAATGGTCACACCAATTTTCTTCCCATGCACCTCAAATGGCTGGACACGCGTCGCCGGCTCGAAATAACGGTCCTCATCAAAAACGTCGTACGTAGGCAAAAGCGACTTGTACGTCTTTCGGATCGGTTTGCCGCGCTCGAGTAAAGCGGCAGAGTTATGAAACGGTTTGCCCCGCCCCTCATTGCGATCCACGAATCCGACCAGCAATGCCGATTCCCCTACCTGAGCATGCAGTTTTTCCAGCAGAGCAAGATTTTCCGGGACGAAGCGCGATTTAAAAACCAGATCCTGGGGAGGGTAGCCGGTGAGGGACAGTTCCGGTGTCAGCACTAATTCCGCGCCTGCGGCGGCGAGCCGCTCATAAGCGCCGATGATCAGTTCGCAGTTCCCTCTCAAATCCCCGACAGTCGGGTTAATTTGAGCAAAACCAATCTTCATGCTGCGGTAGGGCAGATTATGCGCAACATCGCCTGCAGCAATTTTCTTTTGCCGGGGTTAACAGCTTCTAACTTTATCGACCGTAGCTCACGCGCCAGATGGTGCCGTTGCCATCCTCGCTGAAGAGAAGGGTGCCATCTTTTGCAACGGTCATTCCCACTGGACGACCCCAGACTTTGCCTTCGGCCGTTACAAAACCAGTTACGAAATCCTCATATTCCCCACGCGCTTTGCCTGTTGAATGATCGAATGGCACACGCACGACTTTGTAGCCGGTGCGTTTCACCCGGTTCCATGAACCGTGGAAAGCGGCGAAGATGTCGCCTTTGTATTCAGACGGAAATTGGTCGCCAGTGTAGAAACACAAATTAAGCGTGGCCGAGTGCGCCTCGACGAGCACATCCGGAACAATGACTCTTTCAGCAAGCTCAGGATGTTTTCCTTTGTGTCGGGGGTCCGGATGGTTGCCAATATAAAACCAGGGCCAACCGTAGAAGCCGCCGGGTTTCACACTGCTGATGTAGTCGGGTGGCAAATCCTCGCCGATTTCGTCCCGCTCGTTTGTGCTCATCCACAGCTCATTCGTCCCGGGACGAAATGCGATCCCGACGGCATTACGAATTCCCCAGGCAAACACCTTTTGCCCCGTACCATCGGGATTGAACTCGAAGATGCGCGCGCGATTTTCCTCCGTGGCTTTATCCGACACATTCGAGCGTGAACCGATCGACACGTACATCTTTTTGCCATCCGGCGAGAAAACGATGTCGCGTGTCCAGTGTCCGCCGCCGCGCAATAATCCGCCGGGCGAAAGATGAGCGGCCAGTTGTTGCGCTGGTCCGCGCGCTTTGAGATCGCCATTACGATAGGGAAACCGAATTATCCCATCCGTATTTGCGACGTATAAAAACTGGGGATCACTGCCCGGCGGATAGAAGGCGATACCGAACGGTTTGTTCAAACCCTGTTCGACGAATGTTTCGACGACGTGCGATTTTCCGCTGTCTTTGCCGTTGCGCAGCGCTTTGATCCGATTAGCGCGACTTTCTACCACGAAGATGTCGCCATTGGGCGCAGTGAGTAGAAAACGCGGATCGCGGAAACCATCAGCATAAAGGTCGATCTTGAAACCGGCCGGCACTTGCAGCCGTGCGTCTGCTGGACGTCGGGCAACGCGCGCCAGGTTAATTGCCAGGGCATTTGAACTCGGAGGAGGCAAATCTTGAACAGTGATCTTGCGTCGCACGCCGGGCGCATCGTTGGTCCAATCGCCCATGGCGGCCTTGCCCGTGAGAAGCGTGCCGGTCTCCGCCGCTGCGCCTGTCGACGCGGTGATGCTAAAGACCAGTACGATGCAGATCGCAGAAGAAGAAAAGCGAACCAATCGGCGATTCCGCATTACTCTTGTGGAATCGGTTAGAAGTCGGTGATCGAGTGGATTGGGTAATCGCACGGGTCTCGCGTGTTTCCGGGGAGCGCAGGCTGCTAGCCTGCAACTCTCGGCAGCTTGCCCAGACTGCGAAACAGTACCACGTAGCAATCGCGTGCGAAAAGATGTTGCCGGCAGGGCTGCCGTCAACTACAGGCTGGCAGCCTGTGCTCCCCAGCGCGAAAGATGCGTCCAGGCACGCTTAACGGGCGATTGTGCCCATCTTTTCCGCAACCGCTTTGCCTTTTTTGCGCTCGTTAACTAGGAAAGTGTTATTATCGCCATGAGTGGACCACGGACCGCGCGGCACTTCGCTGAAATCTACAAACTTCCACTCGGTTACGTCTGTTTCTTGTAATCCGAGGTAATCGCGGACGGCAGGCGAGACATCGAGGCCAGCACCTTTGTTCAGATTCGGCTTTGGGCGTTCGTTGCCGAACACGTATTGCCAATGATCGGTGCGAAATGGGCCAGCGTCTTCCCATTGCGCGTAAGCCGTTCGATTACCCTTGCGGATGGCGATCCATCGCCCCTTGCAAGTTGAAACGGCGGGTCCTTGATAGGCCTCTTTGAACCACGGAACAACGCGCGATGCTTCCGGACGATGACCGGTGCGCGCCTTGTCGTTATAGGGAAGCGCGCAGTAGAATGGGTTCTGTCGCGGCGTAAATTTTACCGGAATATAGTTGCTGCGATGGGCACGATTCGGATCGTCACTGCCGCCATAATTTTTCGTCCACTGTTTGTCCCAGCAGCTGGTACGATTGGGCACCAGATTATTACCTCCCGCTTGCTCACCAATCCAGAAAACTGTTGTGACGATATTGCTTTTCCACGGATAACGCTGTGCGGCGTCCGATCGTGTCTTAAATAATTGCCCCGGGATAAATGAGATTGAAGTCGCGCCGGTTGAACGATCGTCTGCCGATTTGTCGGATTTTTTGCTGAACTTAGTTTTGGCAGGTTCAGTCTTTTCTCCCGTGCCGTGCGCAAAAAGGGATGAGATCGACGAAAGGATGACCGCAATCGTGTGAGTAAGTTTTCCTGGTTTCATTGTTGTGTTGTTAGGGGAGCGCGAAAAAGGAAGAAGTGCATCTTTCTTTATCTTCGTTCACGAGGACGCGGATGCGCGTCAGTCGCGGCGAATTCGATGCGCCGTAAAATGCTCGCCGAACTTCGATGCGGATTCAGATTAGTCAACAAATTTTCCCGGATTTAAAATTCCGTTTGGATCGAGCGCTTGTTTGAGCCGGCGATGCAACTCGCGCGCCACGTCGCTGGTCGCCTTCGACCACCAGCGTTTCTTGGCCAAACCGATCCCGTGTTCGCCTGTAATGACGCCGCCCCAGGCCAGCACCTGTGCGAAGAGATCGTCGAGCGCATGCTCGATTTTTTCACGCACAGCGGCGTCGCGATTGTAGCGGTCGGCCATGATGTTAACGTGGATGTTGCCGTCTCCGGCGTGACCAAAGCAGGCGATCGGAAATTCATATTTAGTCTGCAGTGTCTCCGCGAATTCCATCAGATCGACCAGATGACTGCGTGGCACGACCACATCCTCATTTAACTTCGTCAGCCCGGTCGCGCGAAGTGAATTGCTGAATTGTCGGCGCAGAGCCCACAGCTTTTCACAATCCGCCTCACCGATCGCCGTTTCCAGCGAATTTGGTTTTCTTTTCTCCAGCAATTTACGAATCGCGGCAGATTCGACGCGGACACTTTCCTCTTGTCCATCGAGATCGACGAGCAAATGTGCGTTCCCCTCGGGCACAAGCATTTTGCCCAGATCGCGTCGCGCCGCTTCCAGCGTGAAGTGATCAGCGATTTCGAGTGAACAAGGCAAAAACCCCGCCGCAAAAATTGCTTGCACCGCCTCGGCAGCTTTCGCCGCAGTCGCAAACGCAGCCGACAACGTCGCGCGCGCCGGTGGAAGCGGAAGCAAACGCAGGGTGATCTCAGTAACCACGCCCAGCATTCCTTCCGATCCAACGAACAGGCCAATCAGATCGAATCCGGTCTTGTTCTTGTGCACGCGACCGCCAGTTCGCAGCACCTCGCCATTAGCCAGCACCACTTCGAGGCCGATTACGTAATTTCGCGTCACGCCGTATTTCAAGCAACGCGGTCCGCCTGCGTTCGTGGCGACGTTTCCGCCGATGGTACAATCCTTCATGCTCGCGGGGTCCGGCGGATAAAACAATTTTTGTGCGCGCACCGCCGATTTCAGGTCCGCGGTAAAGACTCCCGGTTCGACAATCGCAACGGCGTCGGAGAAGCTGATTTCCTTAATGCGATTCATCTGCACCAGCGACAGGGCAATTCCAGCGCGTGCCGGCACGCATCCGCCCACATAACCAAATCCACCGCCTCGCGCTGTGACAGGAATTTTTTCGCGCGATGCGAACTCAAGTAGTTTGCTGACGTCGCCTGTCGATCTGGCAAAAACGACGGCATCCGGCTCGTGAGCTGCAAACCATTTATCCCCGCTGTGGGCTGCGACGGTTTCAGGATCGTCTGCGACAATTTCGTTGCCCAAAAGTTCCCGAAGCTTCGAAGCGAGTTCCATAGGGACTAACGTGGCGCGCCTGAGTTGTGGGGCAACCCCGAACGCTTTCGGGGCTGCTACAAGTGGATCGGCTTCTCCGAAGACGATGGCGAATGAATGCGGCTTTGCCGCCTGGAATCTATCAACGCGTTCCTCCTCAGATCGCCACGCGATAATGCCGCGCCGGCTCCATCCGTGTAAGGAGTTTTTCGACACCCGGAAAAATCACAGGCCTGGTCTCATCGGAGCCGGCGAATTTTTTCACGGCATCCAGTGAATCAAATCGAAGCAGGGTGACGAATTCCATTTCATCGTCATCTTCGCGGATGAACAATTCTGCGCCGCGGTAGCCTTTGATGTTTCGCGCAGCAATGCTCGGGAAAATTTCGTCCCGCAGCATGTTCTCGTACGCGTTTGCGTCCGCTCGTTTCGTCCAGCCGTGCCAGATTCGCGCAATCATATGTCATGATGAAAGTAGGGCGCGACGGCCGGGCGCGCCGCGCCACGATTCAATTACGAGCAAGAGTAAGAGTGAGAGGAGGACCCCGGTTACATTCCCATTATTTGATACCCGCCATCGACATAGATGACCTGGCCGGTTATTGCGGCGGCCCCATCGCTGGCAAGAAAGACTCCGGTGGCGCCTAACTCGGCCGGATCACAGCTGCGCTTCAAAGGCGCGCGTTCGTGATAATGCTTCAACATCGACGTGAACCCGCTGATGCCACGCGCGGCCAGCGTTTGAACCGGTCCGGCGGAAATGCAGTTTATCCGGATTTTTTTCGGCCCGAGGTCGTAGGCAAGATAGCGCGTGCTCGCTTCGAGGCTGGCCTTGGCTACGCCCATCACATTGTAGTGCGGCACGACCTTTTCTGATCCGTAGTAAGTCATGGCCACGATGCTGCCGCCATTTGTCATCAAGGGCGCCGCTTCGCGAGCGAGCGCCACGAGCGAGTAAGCGCTCACGTCTTGTGCCATGCGGAACGCTTCGCGTGTTGTGCTCACAAAATCGCCTTCTAACGCTTCCCTCGGCGCGAAAGCAAGCGAGTGAAGCATCAAATCGACGCGATCGGTCTCACGCCGCACGTTTTCGAAGAACGAGTTGATCTCATCGTCGCTGGAAACGTCGCAGGGAAACAATGGGGTATTCTCTCCAAACTCGCCCACCAGTTCCTCGACGTTTTCCTTTAGTCGTTCGCCTTGATAATTGAAAATCAAGCGCGCACCGGCTGAGGCCCATGCTTTTGCGATTGCCCACGCAATGCTGCGCTTGTTCGCCACGCCGAAGACCAGGCCGACTTTTCCTGCCAAAACTTGCTGTGTCATAAGAAGTTAAAACAAGTTACAAGGTTACAATGATTCGGCACATCGCAAACTGTCGCGCTTACGGTAACCGATTGTAGGGCAGGCGCTTCGCCTGTCACTCATAGAATCGCCAAGTGAAGCGCTTGCCGTGTAGCCGTAGAACGCGATGGTAGCCTCCTCATGACTAATCGATTTTCATACTTGTGCGCTTTGCTGTTTTCGATTTGTGCGGTCCCCAGCCTGCCCGCACAAGAGGAGACGCAACCCGGGCGTTTGCCGGCCACAGTTGCGTCGCCCACCGCGACCGTGTCTTTGTCTTCATCTTCATCTCCGACGCCGACTCTGTCGCCGACCCCGCCCGAGCTGACCGATGTCCTTTTCAAAAATCTGAAAGCGCGCTCGATTGGTCCGGCCGTGATGGGTGGGCGTGTTTCGGACATTGCGATTAGTCCACATAATCCTTTTGTCTTCTACGTCGGCCTGGCACACGGCGGCGTTTTCAAAACGAACGACAACGGCGTTAGTTTTGAATCAATCTTCGACAAGCAACCGATGCTCTCGATTGGCGCAGTCGCGGTTGCGCCATCGGATTCAGATGTGATTTGGGTGGGAACGGGTGAGGCGAACGACCGGAATTCGTCTGGCTGGGGCGATGGTGTTTATCGGTCGACCGATGGCGGAGAAAAGTGGCAGAACGTCGGATTGAAAAACAGCCGTACCATCGCGCGGATTGTTGTCGATCCCAAAAAACCGGACGTCGCCTACGTCGCCGCAATGGGCAACCTGTGGGCGGATGGCGGCGAACGCGGATTGTTCAAGACCACTGATGCGGGCAAAACATGGAAACTGGTTTTGAAAGCAGCTGCTCCACACGATGCGCGCACTGGATGTGGCGACGTGATCATCGATCCCACGAACGCGGAGACAGTTTACGCTGCACTTTATGCGCGACAACGCACGCCATGGAGTTTCACTTCCGGCCCCGGCGTGTCTGGTGGTGAAGATGTCGGGGGAATTTTCAAGAGTACAGACGGTGGCACGACTTGGAAGAAGCTTGCCGGCGGTTTGCCCACTCAAATCGGTCGCATCGGTCTGGCGATCAGCGCAACTAACCCGAGGATCGTCATGGCAGTCGTGCAAAGTTACGAGGGAGGATTTGGCAGGCTGGATGATCTGCGCAGTAAGACCGGCGGCGTTTTTCGATCCGATGACGGAGGCGAAAAATGGACGCGCATGAGCGCCATTGATCCGCGTCCATTTTATTTCAGCCAGATTCGTATTGATCCAGCAAACGATCAGCGCGTTTATGTTCTGGGCTTCGCCCTGCTGGTGTCTGATGATGGCGGCAAGAATTTTCGCGAAGACCTAAGTGAGAAAGTTCATCCGGATTGTCATGCGCTGGCGATTCAACCCGGCACAGCGCCGCCGCCGAAGCCGCCCAAACCGGAAGATAAAAACAAGCCTCCAAAACCGCCAGTTTGCCAACGTTTGCTCCTAGGGACGGATGGCGGTGTGTATCAAAGTTTCGCCGGCGGCAAAAACTGGGATCATCTGAACAAGATTCCTTCGGGAGAATATTATCGGATTTCGCTAGACGACACGAAACCGTATTTCCGAATTGCCGGCGGCCTCCAAGACAACGAAAACTGGGTG
Source organism: Candidatus Udaeobacter sp. (assembly GCA_013372845.1). Classification (GTDB taxonomy): domain Bacteria; phylum Verrucomicrobiota; class Verrucomicrobiia; order Chthoniobacterales; family UBA10450; genus Udaeobacter. The sequence goes on along the minus strand of JAALOD010000009.1, from coordinate 37,166 downwards.
GGGCCGAGCGGAGTCCAGAGCAAGGAAGGCATTCGCAACTGCGATTGGACGGCGCTTGCTGGTGGGGACGGCTTTTATGTCCTGTTCGATCCAGCCGACCGCGATACCTTTTATGCGGAAAGTCAGCAGGGCGAAGTCCATCGGATCAATTTGCGAAATGGCGAGATACGCCGTTTGCGTCCCGAGCCAGCCGAAGGTCAACCGCGCTATCGCTTTCATTGGAATTCACCAATGATCATGAGCCGGCATAAGCCGGGCGTGATTTACCTGGGCGGCAACTGTGTCTTCAAACTCACCGACCGGATGGAAAAATATTCTGTGATCAGTCCCGACCTTACGTACAACGATGCAACTAAAACAAACGCCACTGGAAGCGGCGCGGAAAATTACGGGGTCGTCTTTTCGCTTGCCGAGTCACCGAAGCGCGCTGGTCTTTTGTGGGCGGGGACGGATGATGGGAGGCTTTGGATTACAGAGAATGACGGTGGCAAATGGACTGAATTGACGAGCAATCTGCCGGAGCCGGCGCGCGGTCAATGGGTCGTGCGTATCGAGCCTTCCAATTTCGATGCGAATGTGGCGTACGTTGCGATCAATGCGTATCGCTCGGGTAATGACAGCCCCTTGATTTTGCGTACCGCTGATCTGGGAAAAACATGGCTATCCGTCACAGGCGATCTTCCGCAGGGCAATCCTGTTGAAGTTGTCCGCGAGGATCCGGTCAATCCTAAATTACTCTACGCTGGTACGCACTTCGGAGTGTTAGCGTCGTTCGATCAAGGCGCGCATTGGGTGCGCATCGGCGATGTTCCTTCGGTCCGAGTGGATGACATCCAGATTCATCCGCGCACCTCAGATCTTGTCATCGCAACACATGGTCGCAGCATTGCCATTCTTGACGACACGATCCCGTTTCGCGAATTCACACCGGAGATTGCGTCCAAGCCTGCTCAATTGTTTAGCGTGCGTTCCGTGACCGGCGCTTATCTTCAACCGGGCTTTGTTGATTCGAATGGCAAGGGGATTTATCGCGGCCAAAATCCGCCTGAAGGGGCGTTGTTCACAGTCTGGGTGCGAGAGTTTACGGGCGACGAAATCAAAATCGTCGTGACAAAATCAACCGGACAGCCAGTCGCAAATCTAAAAGCGCCGGGCACACCGGGTTTTACGCGGTTGACCTGGGACCTGCGGCCGACCAAGGACGTGATTGCTGAATACGGTGGTGACGATCCCAAGCGGCTTCTCCCAGCTGGAGAGTACACAGCGGAGTTAACCTTTGGTACAACGAAGATGAAACAGACGTTTCACGTTGATCTTGCCGAAGGCATCACCCCGCGGTGACCGTCGCGCCATGCCTGCGATCGGAATCACGGGCGGAATCTCCACGGGCAAAAGCACGTTTTGTGACTGCCTGCGCGAGATCGTGCCCGCGGCGAAATTCTTTGATGCCGATCTGGCAGGGCGTTCACTCGCCGAACTTCCAGAGGTGAAACAGGAAATCCTCGGTCAGTTTGGCGGCGGGGTCTTTTCGCCAGATGGGGACTTGAATCGAACGAAACTTCGGGCGATAGTGTTTCGAGAGGCGGCCAAGAGACGCGCGCTCGAACAAATTCTTCACCCTCGGATTCGTCGCCAGTGGATGGCGGAGGCGAAAAAGCATCGTAATTCTCCCGACTTTTTCTTTGCTGACATTCCACTTCTTTATGAAACCGGCGGCGAAACATTGTGCGAGCGAGTCGTCGTGGTTGCCTGTTCGCGAAATGTCCAGTTAGACCGATTGGCGAAACGAAAATCTCTGAAACGCTCGGAAGCCGAACAAATGATTAACTCACAAATGCCCCTGGAGGAGAAAATCAAACGTGCGGATCATGTTGTCTGGAATAACGGCGACCGTGTGACACTTATGGAGCAAGCGAAGGAGCTTGTCGCGCTTTGGCAAGAGCAATCATGGAAGAAAAGCTAAAGGGCTCGGCCTCACACACAGAAACTATGGAGGCAGGCGTCTTGCCTCCCGACAGTCAAAGTGCAGCCGAGGCTCCCCAATCATCGAGGATGCGCTCCAACGAAGAGCGCAACTTAAAAACCGACCTCGCGCTCGACCTAAACGAGCTCCAAGAGTCCTCAGGCGAAGAGCTCGAGGCATTGGCGCGGGGTTTGGATGTATATCTGCACCCCGCCCGCTCGCGTAATCAGCATATTCTCGATATTCTCCGCGCGGCATTAGTGAGCGGCGCTACTGTCACTGCGGAAGGTTTCCTCGACCAGGTGGGCGATTCGTTTGCCATGTTGCGCTGGCCGAAATTGAACTTTTTACCTGTCCCTGAGGACGTCTGCGTCTCTCGCGCGCTCATTGAGCAACATCATTTGCGGCCCGGGCAAAAGATTGCGGGGACTGTGCAATTGCCGGGGCAACGCGGCAAATTCCTGTCTCTCGACAAAGTCACAAGAATTGAGGGCCAGGCGACCGAAGAATGGACGGAGCCGACCGACTTTGACAAGTTAACACCGCAATTCCCGCAGGGCAGGATCATTCTGGAAAATCCAAAGACGAATTCCATAACTGCGCGTGCGGTGGATTTACTGGCACCGCTGGGCCGCGGGCAGCGCGGGCTTATCGTCGCGCCGCCGCGAGTGGGCAAGACCATCCTCCTAAAGGAAATCGCCAAAGCGATTCGGGTAAATCATCCTGAGGTTGTTCTCATATTACTTTTGGTCGACGAACGGCCGGAAGAAGTGACGGACCTGGAGCGGGAAGTCGATTGCCAGATTTATCATTCCAACTTTGACGAAAGCGTTCAGCGGCACGTTCAAGTGGCAGAGATGGTGATGGAGCGCGCCAAACGTCTCGTGGAAATGAAACAGGACGTGGTGCTTCTACTCGACAGTATTACGCGGCTTTCGCGCGGGTACAACAATCTGCAGCCGGGCAGGGGACGAATCATGTCTGGCGGAGTCGAGGCGAAGGCGCTGATTAAGCCAAAGAAATTCTTCGGTTCAGCGCGCAACGTGGAAGAAGGTGGCAGCCTGACGGTGCTCGCGACCGCTTTGACCGAGACCGGCAGTCGAATGGATGAATTGATTTTCGAAGAATTCAAGGGCACCGGCAACATGGAGTTGCATCTCGATCGCGCTCTGCAGGAGAAACGGCTATATCCGGCCATCCACCCGATGCTCTCAGCGACCCGGCGCGAGGAGTTGTTGTATCATCCCGATGAATGGGAACGCGTGCTGATGTTGCGAAAAACGATGGCAGCGCTTCCGCCTCTCGAAGCGATGGAAAAGCTGATCGATAACCTGCAAGCGACCAAAACCAACGCTGAATTGCTCTTGAGCGGATTGCGCTGACGCGAAACGTGATTACGGACGCCGCGCGACTCGTAAGTTTAGTTCAGCAAATCGAATCTGGCGATCGCGTTGCAGTCGATACCGAAGCCGACAGTCTGCATTCGTATCGGGAAAAACTTTGTTTGCTCCAAATCAGCGTCCCGGCAACCGGCGCGGTAGGTGGCGTCACTGATGCCGGGCCACGCGAGTCCCCGGGTCATGAATCCGCGCGGGCTGTTTGCGATTATATAGTCGATCCACTGGCCAATATCGATCTGGAGCCATTGCGTCGGGCGCTGGAAGCAAAGGAAATCGTTTTGCACGGCGCCGATTACGATCTGCGAATGCTGCGCCGCGGTCTGAATCTGGCAGCGAGCAAAATCTTTGACACAATGATTGCGGCTCGCCTCCTCGGCATTCGTGAATTTAGCCTGGCCGCGTTGGTGAAACGCTATTTCGGTCTCACCTTGCTGAAGAGTTCGCAAAAGGCGAATTGGGCACAACGACCTCTGCCGGCGCGCATGGCGGAATACGCGATTAATGATGTGCATTATTTGCTGCCCCTTGCCGAAAAATTGGAAGCCGAGTTGGATCGCTCTGAGCGCCGGGATTGGCTGCGGCAGTCATGCCAACGTGCCATTGAGCTGGCGGCGGTGGCGCGGGCGCGCGATCAGGACGAACTTTGGCGTATCCGCGGATCTGGTTTACTCCGTGGGCGGTCCGCTGCGGTACTTCGTGCGCTTTGGCAATGGCGCGAAAAAGAAGCAGAAAAGGCAGATCGCCCTCCGTTTCACGTCTTGCGGAATGAGGAGCTCTTGAAGGCCGCAGTGAAATTCGCTTCGGGAAGCGTTCCTGACTATAGGCATTTTTCCGTCCGCCGCCGTGAGGCATTCCGCGAGGCAGCGCAAGCCGCGTTGCGGGCGCCTGAATCAGCGTGGCCAGTTTCGCGTCGCCGCTTCGGAACCCGACCGAGCAATGAGACAGTCCAGCGCGCCGAAGAGCTGGGGCGCCGACGCAACAGATCCGCTGAGGAACTCGGACTGGAACCTTCGTTCATTGCGCCGCGAAGCACGCTCGAGGCGATCGCCGCAGATGGTACGCGAGCGCCGGCATTGCTGGTTCCGTGGCAACGCGAGTTGCTAGGTGTCTCAGTTCTCGACAGGGAGGAACCCAAAACGCCGTAGCCGGGTTCTACGTGAAAAACTTGACTGCCCATTACCAGAATCGGTCTTTGTCCGGGCCGTTTGTGACCGTTTTTAAAACGCAAGAACGAATTCTGAACTTTTCAAGAAACTTCGCTGCACCGTTCCCGGATAAGTACGTTGTAGGGGTGTAAAAAATCCTTGACCTAACAAGGTTTAGGCGCCAAAAAGCCCGCCGGAATTAGGTGTTTTCGACCAAAATGCATGAACCGGCAGCTTTGCCTTTTTGTCCTCATAACGATTATCGCGTTCCTTGCGATGTCGTTTCCCGGCCGGCTGGATGCCGCTTCGACTAACGAAGCGCGGGTCACCCGAGTAAAAAATCATGTCCAATTAGCGGACTCTAAGAACACCGGGCGGCGGGCTTTGGTAAACGACATCGTGCACGAGCAGACCATTGTGCGGACCGGCAACGGATCGCGCGCTGAGGTGACTTTTTCTGACGAAACCGTTGTGCGCCTCACTGCTCATACTGCATTTGATTTTATTCGGGGGACGCGCGGTTTGAATCTGGGCGATGGAGCAGTGCTTGTTCAGGCTCCAAAAGAGGCAAATGGGGCAACGATTCACGCAGGCAGCGTCGCTGCAGCCGTGGCGGGCACGACCGTCATGATCGAGTACCATCCAGGCTTCTACAAATTTTTGGTGTTGGAAGGCACTGCGCGAACGTATCGCCCCGGACATCTTGGCGATTCGGTTCTCGTCGGTCCGGGTCAAATGGTGTTTGGCAACCCAGAGTCTGCGCTCAGCGATCCCGTAGATGTCGATATTGACCGCTTCATGAAAACCAGTCGCTTCATTACCGACTTTCCTCAACTGCGGAGCGTGAAGTCGATCGCGGCACAAAGCCAAAAGCAGCAGCGCGAGAAATCGAACAAGACTCTAATTGATACAAACCTGGTCATTTTTGGGGGCGGCACACAAGTGTCGGCTGTCGGCCAAGAGCAGACCGACACAGCAGGTCGCACGACTGCGGCGCTGGTGACGCCGCATCGAGCGCCAATCATGAGTCCGAAAGCAGCCCCGGCCCCACAGTAGCGACCGAATATGGAAAAGTCTCTTATACAAACCCAGTGGGGTGGACTGATCGGCCCGTTTTGCGTCTGCTTGTTTTTTGTTGGGACAGGCCCAATTGGAACCGCTGCACAAATCCAACAGGCGCACGTCTCGCAGATAATTCAGGACGTGCGGTTGCTGGAAGCTCAGGGGGCACCGCGGCCGGCGGCCGTGAATGACACAGTCACGCAGCAGATGGGGGTGCGTACCGGCGTGGAATCGCGTGCCGAACTGACTTTTAGCGATCTCACCATAACGCGCCTTGGGGCGAATACGATTTTCAGCTTTAAACGCGGTGCGCGTGAACTCGACCTGACCAGTGGTGCGGTCCTCTTGGAGGTCCCGCCCGATAAAGCCCCAGTCAAGGTCAGCACTTCAGCTGTCACCGCGGCCGTCACAGGTGGTACAGCTCTTTTGGCAACGGGACCGCCCACGAAATTCATGGTCTTGGAAGGGATCGGCACGTTTTATCCCGCTGGTCATCCTGAAAAAGCTGTGACCGTTCACGGCGGCGAAATGATGATGATGACGGCGGATGGGCGGATGACGAAACCGGAAAAGTTTGATGTAAAGTTGGTCCTTGAGACGTCGCGTTTGATTCAAGATTTTCCGCCGCTGGCAAACTTGCCGTTGATCCTCGCCGTGATTAACCAGCAGCTTGCGGGGCAATTGCCAACCAGTCAGCCTCTTGCCAGAAACCTAGTAGACGTGATCGACACGACCGATCAGAACGCAAACGCGAACCCGGTTGTTTTAGTAAGCAATTCGACATCAAGTCCAAACCCGAGCGTCAGTCCGAGTCCGAGCGTTAGTCCGAGTCCGAGCGTCAGTCCGAGTCCGAGCGTCAGTCCGAGTCCGAGCGTTAGTCCAAGTCCGAGCGTTAGTCCGAGTCCGAGCGTTAGTCCGAGCCCGAGTGTCAGTCCAAGTCCGAGCGTTAGTCCGAGTCCGAGCGTTAGTCCGACTCCGACTAAGTTTGGTACTCCAAGCACGATTACTTCCCCGAATCCTTACGTGATAACGAGTGGCACAGTCATTACGACTGATCCCTCCATCACTACCAACGGCGTAACCGATTACGGCAAAATCTATCGCGGACGATCGATTGACGGTCCGATCTCCGCGTGGGCCTTTGGATCGACATCGACCTTTGACACCGCAAGCGGCTTCGACGACCTAATCGGCGATAGTTCGGGAGCGGGCTTCAAGTTCACCGCGCTCCAGTTAACTGGCGATCCAACGATCGACACGACAAATGGTGAAACCAATCTGGGCCTGATCGCCGTTAACGGCATTACTTCCGGAGGTGCCGGCGGCGTACTGACCTTCGAAGGTATCCGCGGCCTTTTGCTCGCAACGCAGAACGGTTCAATTACCCTGGGTCCCAACATTTCGTTCTCCGGATTGCACGACTTGGCGATTTACGCTCGCGGTTCGAGCAGTGATTTGACCCTTGGCTCCAATATCAGCACAGGAAGCCAAGTCAGCCTTTTTGCCGAGCGCGACATGTCAATGACGTCGAGCATCACAACCGACGATCTATACGCATTCGTTGGACGTAGCATTTCAATTAACGGTGAGGCAGCCATCCATGCCCCGACGATTACTTTATTCGCCGGACAAAACTTGCATTGGAGCGGTCAAATCTCTGATGAAACGGCGTTCAATTCTAACGGGAATGTGAGTATTTCCGCCGGTCAGATGATCAATGTTGCGAATGACCTGACCATTATTCGACGAAATGGGGGAATTACTTCGGGTCTCAATGTCCTGCTTTACGCTGGCACAGACTTGCTGATCGGCGGCGACTTCTCAATTGCCACCGATATTAGCAATCTAACAGCGGGAGCTAATATCGATGTGTTGGCGGACAGAAATCTCACTGTTGGCGGATCACTTGCATTGCAAACGTCGGCGACTGACCAATCAGGAACGGGGGCCAATATCGACCTTCGCGTCGGCGGTAATTTGACCGCGGCCGATTTGTTCCCCGGGGTCGAGCTGGCAGTACAGTCTCCACAAGAGAACGGCGAAAATGTGACGCTCTTCGTGGGCAATAATCTGAACACTCACAACGACTCCAACTCCGGTGGAATTGACCTCGAGATAATCACTCCGGTTCACCAAGTAGTTAACTCCGGCGCGAATCTTTTCTTAAGTGTCGGAAACAATCTGACTACAGACGCGGGCGGCGATACTACGCTTCGCGTTAATAATAACATCAATGAAGTTGTTAATGGGGCGAACATTCTCGCCACGATCGGAGGAAACCTCAACACCAACAATCTGACGCTTGAGCTGCTGAACAACGGAGGAGAAATTGGTACCGGAGGCATTGTTGGCCTCGCCGCGGCGGGGAACATTAATGCGAATTCCTTATCGGTTCAGATCGATAATAGCGAGGGCGGCGTCATCGGCGGCGGAGGTGTTATCGGGATGGATGTTGCCGGCAACGCAAACATTGCTAACGACGCAACCATTGCGTTTTACGGCAGCGATGGGGCGGCAGCCGCCGCGATTCTGATTAACGGTGGCAATTACAACGTAGGCGGGACGTTTCTCACCTACATGGACGGGAACGGATCGATCACATTCAATAATGCCAGCGCCCACGCAGATGTACTCAAAGCCGGCGTATTTGGCTCAAACGGTGTGCTTACTATCGGCGGTGGTACCCTGTCGGCTGACACGATATTGAAACTTTACGCGCCGGGAAGTAAAGGCCAGCTCAACTTCGTTTCTAACGTCACGCTCGGCGGGAACAGTGCAAAGATTCTGGCGGCGAATTCGATCACGATTTTCAACGATGTCAAGGTCAGGATCGACGGCCCAAATCCGGCTGATGTTTATGTAAACTTTACCGAGGGCAGCCCTAACGCAAACTATACGGGCTTCGGCGGTAACGGCCACACTACCGGTACGTTTATTGGCCGCGGTGCGAACCGGCCGCGGCTACTCTCAGAACGCCCGCCGTTTGATGCTCCGTCGCCCGGCAATCCTACGAACGCGAAGAGGACCAAAACGGTGATGAATATTCAAAACAGCGGACAGTTGCTTTCTCTGCTCGATGGTGCTGTTCCAGGCGCTGATGGAAGGCTTAAGGTTCCCCATCACAGCCAGCGCCACGCGGTCAACGCCGATCGCCTCAATGTCAATCGTATGATCAAAGCGGACCGCGACATGGCGGATGTTCGGCGAACGCGCGATCGCGGAGTGATCAATAATCGCCTTGGTGGCGGCACGCGGGCTTTCTAACCACTAGGCACCTGGCACATTCAACCTGCTCATTGATATGACCGAGAAGATTAGCGGCGTCATGGACAAACCAGGCAGGAAGTGGTCGCGTTCGTGAGATCTCGCATCGACCGTCATTTGTGCGGGTTCGTCACGACGTTGTGCGTGCTCTTTGTTACCTCAACTAATGACGGCTCGGCGCAGACGGCAAACCAGGCGCAGTTGACGCGCGAGCAGGCTCCGTCGGCCTTTCCTACCACTGGCCCGCCAAGCGCTGTCGAAGGTGGCAATGTTGCCGCAGCGCCTGGCGACGCCGATCTCGGGGAACAGCAAATCCTCAAACGGGTGGAAGAATATCAACCGTTCACCATTTCGGTCGGCACGCCGTTTTACTGGACATCGAATGTTGCTCTGACGCGGAGCGGAGAGCAGAGCGATTTTGTCGTTGCACCGGCAGCAGCAGCCTTTTACGAGCCGCGGATCACCAACACGCTGTACGGACTGATTGATGTCCGGGAGCAGCTGTTTTATTACGATCGATTCGACAACTTCAATTTTGGAAGCTTTGATTTTGAAGTCGGCTTCAGATATATCGTGCCGCAGTGGCACAATCTGCTTTTGCGCGTTGAGTACGATTACAATCGGCTCACCGAGAAAAACAGCTTTGCGGCTTTCTTCCAAAACCACGCCTTCATCATAGACGCGGGGATTCCGTTTCAATTTGGTCGCGCTCAAACGCTCACTCTGGGCGCCGACTTGAATATCAGCATCGCGGCCGAGGAATCTGGACAGCCGCCAAACATCAACGCGATCTCAGCCCAGCGAAGCGATTATGCAGTCTATCTTGGGTATTCGGCGGTTCTCACCCGCTCCTTTTTCGTCAATGCCGTGGGCACGCTCGTAGTGCGCCAGTATTACGAAGGAGGCCGCGACGACATCAGCGAAATTCTCGCGCTTACCGCAAACTATCGTTTGAACAAATATCTTACGGTGAGCGCTGTGAGTACGTTGGCGGCAAGCCAATCGAACCAAAGCGTTTTCGATTACCAAGTGGCCAACCTCGGGGGCGCAGTGGCCCTCCAGGTGAAGTTCTAGATTCCTCGGACAACTCCGAAAGTACCTACGGAATAACCAAGGTCTGGCCCACCGTAAGTTTCTTGGGGTCGCGAATATTCTTCCTGTTCGCGTCCAGGATCTCTTTCCAGCGCTTGGGCGATTTATAAAACTTTCGCGAAATGGAGAAAAGCGTATCGCCTGATTGCACGACGTAGCTTCGGTCTCCTTTCTTGGAGGCGGTTTTTCTTGAGCTGGTGTCGCCTTCCTGCGATTTGTCCGTCACACTTCGCGCCGGCACAGCGCGCGCTTCAAGTTCCTTGTGCAAATTAAGGTTTTCGTTTCGCAAGCGGGCCGCCTCGGACCGGGTGATGACGGAATCGCCAGACAAGACCGTCAGCGCGGCGATCTCATCATGTTTGATCGAGTTTTTGACATCAGCAGCATGAGCGCCGGCCGGACTCAATGCGAGATAACGCCTGAAATGATGCAGCGCGCTCACAGGGTCGTTCAGCTTGTCGTCATAAAGAAGAGCCAGCTTGTAGTGAACCTCCGCACAACGCGGGCTGTCATCGAGCGCGGCCTCATACAAATTGATAGCGCGCGCGAAGTCTCCCTGGGCCGATTTGGTATCCGCGTCCTGCATCAGCTGCGAACGGCGAGAAGCGCCCATGCGATCACAGCCTGTTAAGCCAAGAACGAAAAGGACCGATAGCCAAATACAGACCTCGCGCGTCGTCCCCGACAATGGAAAAATCGAGCACACAGGCTGAATCTTGTCAGGGCAGGACATTGTCGCCAATGTGCTTGCTTGTGAAACCGCGCGCACTTCAATTCTTTTTCTTTATCGGAACATTAATTGTGCTTCCCGGAGCGCGCCTAAATGGAGCCCTTTCCATCGGGGCAACCTACTCGCTCGGGTTCGTCGACATTGATGGAAACAAACACTCTACAGCTGGCGGACACGTGACTGTCGTCGTGCTGGCCACCGTTACAGATAGAGAAAAAGCGCGCACCGTGGCCGATCGCGTTCCAGAATATTGCCTGGGCAACCCGGATTACAGAATGATCACAATTATTCGCTTTGCGAGAAAGCATACTGCGATCGGACGAAGGATCGCCGCCGCGCTCATCCGGCATGGCGTTAACGAGGAGACCAGGAGGCTTCAGGCCCGATACGACGGGAAGGGAATTAAACGTGATGCGCGGAAAGACATTTTCATTGTGACCGATTTTGATGGGTCGGTGTCGTCGCAGCTTGGGGAGGCGGAGGGTGCAACGGATTTTTGCGTTTTTGTGTTCGGCCGAAATGGTGAATTGATCGCTCAATGGCGTGGAGTGCCAAGTGCCGAACAATTGGCCGCCGCGGTAAAGTAAATTCCCCTGCAACAGCCTGTTTGAAATCCCGGCCTTAACGAAGATCTCTCTTAGTATTGCGGCACGTTGGGATCGATTTGCTCCGACCACGCATCGATTCCACCTTCAAGATTGTAAACTTTGGCGAAACCACGTTGCTGTAGCAGTCGTACCGCTTGAGCGCTGCGTTTTCCACTATGGCAATGAACTATGATTGGCTGCTCGCGCTCCAGCTCGTCTAATCGTTCGGCAATTTCTCCCAACGGAATCAATTTTGCGCCGTCAATCCGGGCAATTTCGTATTCGAACGGTTCCCGCACATCGATTAATTCGAATGGGTCGCCTGCATCCTTCCTCCGCTTTAGTTCGTGCGGGGACATCCCCGGGATCGCTCCTTCGTCGCCCACTCCGCAAAATTGTTCGTAGTCAATCGGCGCGAAGATTGTTGGGTTCTCGCCGCAGACAGGACATTGCGGATCGCGTCGCAGGTTGAGCTCGCGAAATTTTACCTTAAGCGCATCGAAATGGAGAAGACGTCCAACGAGCACCTCGCCGATGCCCAAAATTAGTTTCAATGTCTCAATCGCCTGCAGCATTCCGATAATACCTGGCAAAACGCCTAGCACGCCCGCTTGCGCGCAATTGGGAACGGACTCCGGTGGAGGCGGCTCAGGAAAAAGACAGCGATAGCATGGGCCGCCCAGATGAGGCGCGAACACTGTTGTCTGTCCTTCAAAGCGGAATACCGAGCCGTAGACATTGGGCTTACGCGCAAAAACACAGACATCGTTCGACAAATATCGCGTCGGAAAATTATCCGATCCATCAACGATCACGTCGTAGCGAGACACAAGTTGAGGCGCGTTTTCACTGGAGAAACGGCACTTGTGCAATTCGAGCTCGATCTGCGGATTGATGTCGTGCAAGCGATCGCGGGCCGACTCCAGCTTGCCGCGACCGATGTCTTTTGTTCCGTGAAGAATTTGGCGCTGAAGGTTCGAAAGATCGACATCGTCAAAATCTACAATGCCGATTGTCCCAACGCCGGCGGCTGCCAAATAAAGTGCGGCCGGCGATCCGAGTCCTCCGGCACCAATGCACAAGACGCGGGCAGCTTTGAGTCGACTTTGCCCTTCAGATGTAACCTCGGGCATGATGAGATGACGCGAGTAGCGTTGCAACTCGTCAATGTTCAATCGCATCGCGCCGCTGCGCTCGTCATCAATGATGCTCCGATTCATATGCAGCCGGTAATTTAGCACAAAGTCTTGGAGCTGTAGCCGATCGCCGAAGCAGTTAATCCGAACCCACTTTTGCCGCGGTCGATATCGCCCCAAAGCATCGGGCCAACAACCCTCCGATGTTTGAGCTACTCTGTGACCTTTACAGGCGTGCCGACGGGGGCGTTTTCGTAAAATCTTCCCGCCATTCCCTTCGGCAAGCGAATACAACCGTGAGAAGCGGCAAAGGGTGGCACATAGCCCTGATGCATCGCGTAGCCGCCCCTGAAAAACATAGCATACGGCATTTGCGCACCGTCGAAATGCGTCCCTGGCGGACGCCGATCCTTCCGAGCGTCAATGTTTGATCGCACCACATTGCCGTAATCATCTATGTAATCGCCGAATATGGTTGAGACGTGGTCCGGGCTCTTTGAGACAACGGAATAGCTTCCGGGCGGCGTCGAGAACCCTGGTTTGCCGGTGGAAACGGTCGATTCGCCGACCAGTCGTTTGCCCTTGTAAAAGTAGGCTTTCTGTTCGCCGATATGAACAACGATCCTGGCCGGTCCGGAACCGCCTTCGTCATTCCAAAAACCGATCTCAGTGGCGCGAGGGTAGGGACCCTCTGGAAATGTCTCGCAACCGCAAATGATTAGCGCGATCAGGCATGCGCCTGCAATGCGGACAAAACAGCCAGGGTTCATGAGGGCGGATATTTATCCGCGTTTAGTTAGGCCGCTTCAACTTAAATTATGCGTCCCAATCTGCCGGGCGTCGCCCTAGTATTTGCCATTCACCATCCCCGTTTGACGCTGTGCGTTTGTCCCAATACGCTCTGCCTGATGCAGACTGTGCAACCGCCGATCAATTTGGAGAATTGGATCGAAGAAAACCGCGAAAAATTTAAACCGCCCGTGAGCAATCGCTATCTCTACGACGGCCGCGATTTTTTCGTGATGGTAATCAAAGGGCCGAACGCGCGGAACGATTTTCACCTGGTCGATTCGGAGGAGTATTTCTACCAGCTAAAGGGCGACATCAAGGTGCGCGTTCGCGAAGGCGACCGCATCGTGGATCATATCGTTAAAGAAGGCGAAACATTCTTTATCCCGCCGAATGTCCCGCACTCGCCGCAGCGTCCGCCGGACACGATCGGTGTCGTGGTCGAACGCCGCCGGCCGCCGGGAGAAAAAGAGCACGTTATTTTTTACTGTGAGAATTGCGGCTCGTTGGTGGAAGACATCCATTTCGACTGCGCAGATATCGTTGAGCACTTCAGCCAGGCCATGCTGGATTTCTGGAATGACGACGCCCGCCGTACTTGCAAGAAATGCGGCAAGAAAGTCGAGAAAGCGCCGCCGATGGAATCGCTGTAGGAACTCGAGCAAGAGCAGGCGCAGGAGCAGGAATAACAGTGCGATTCTCTCTGATTTCGAAGTTGGGCGTTGGATGTTGAGCGTTGGACGTTTGCTCTATTGAATGAAGATCGATCTTCATACCCACATTCTGCCGCGCGACTGGCCGGACCTCGACGCAAAATACGGTTACAGCGGGTTCGTCAGGCTTGATCATTACAAGCCCTGCTGCGCTCGCATGATGATCGGAGACCGTGTCTTCCGCGAGATTACGGACAATGTCTGGGATCCTGTCCAGCGGATCGAGGAATGCCATCGCGATGGCGTCTCGATGCAGGTGCTCTCGACCGTGCCGGTGATGTTTAGCTACTGGGCAAAACCGGCTGATGCTTTGGATCTTTCCCGGCGACTAAATGACCACATCGCGGAGGTCGTTCGTGAACATCCGAAGCGATTCGCAGGGTTGGCGACGATTCCAATGCAAGATCCGGATCTTGCAGCAGGCGAACTGGAAAGATGTGTCCGCGAGCTGGGATTGCGCGGCGCAGAGATCGGCACGCATGTGGACGCGAACCCGCACTCTGGACGCATCGATGCTTTGAACCTCGATAATGCTTCGCTTCAACCTGTTTGGAGCGCGGCAGAAAAACTCAACGCTGCGATTTTTGTCCATCCCTGGGACATGCTTGGCAAAGAGCGCATGCCCAAATATTGGTTGCCCTGGCTTGTCGGCATGCCCGCCGAGACTTCGCTGGCGATCTGCTCGATGATCTTTGGCGGCGTGTTCGACCGCTTTCCCAAGCTTCGCGTTGCGTTCGCTCATGGCGGCGGCGCATTTCCATTTACCGTTGGCCGTGTCGAGCGAGCGTTTCACGTGCGGCCGGACCTGGTGGCTGGGGAGAACAACACAAATCCACGCGCTTATCTTGCTGGCGGCACCGCGCCTGCACGGTTCTACGTCGATTCACTCGTGCACGACGCCGACGCGTTGGCGCTATTGCTCAAGCTCTTCGGTGCCCAACGCGTCGCCCTCGGGTCCGATTATCCTTTTCCCTTAGGTGAAGCAAAAGCGGGAGAACTCATCGAATCGATGAACCTTTCCGCCAAAGAGAAAGCGCAATTGCTTTCCGGAACTGCGCGCCAATTTCTTGGACTCAACGAAGCGACGAAGCGTTAAAGCGTTGCAACGGAAAGTTCCGGGTCCCCTGTTTGTCCTGCATTCCGCTTGAACGCTTCAACGCTTCAACCCTTCAACGGTGTGCTTTTGCGCGCTACAGTTCGTGCCGGATCGCCCACAAATCGTGAAACACAGGCTTAAACAACGATTCCTTGAGAAACGGGACGCCGGGTGATCCTCCGGTGCCTTTCTTAGCTCCGATAGTTCGCTCAACAAGCTTGATGTGCCGGTAACGCCACTCCTGCAGTCCTTCGTCAAAATCGGTCATCAATTCGAAGAGAATCGAGCATTCAGGCGAACTCTTGTAGAGCTGCAGAATTTCCTCCTGTACGCGCTCGTCGGGTTCATTTGGTTTAGTGACGTCGCGATCCTTTAGGTCTGCGGGAATTTGTGCGCCGCGCAGAGCAAGGAAATCGTAAAAATGATCGACCACACTGCGTTCTCGGAGCAATTGTCGCAGCGCATCATATCCCGGGAAATCCGGCTTCAGATATCTGACTGTCGTTTCGCGCTTGTATCCGAGCGCAAATTCAATTTCTCGAAACTGCACGGATTGAAATCCCGATGCAGTCTCGAGCCGGTCCCGAAAACTCGAGAACGAAGAAGGCGTCATCGTTTCAAGAATATCTATCTGGGCGACCAGGACCTTCATGATTGTGCGCACACGTTTGAATGTGTGAATCGCGCCGAAAAGATCGCCTGCGGAAAAGTCTCTTTTTATTTTCTCGAACTCATGCAGCAACTGCTTGAACCACAGCTCGTACGTCTGATGAATGATGATGAAGAGCATCTCATCGTGCTCTGGCGGACTCGAGCGAGGTTTCTGAAGCGTAAGCAGCTTCTCCAAGTCAAGATAACTGGCGTACGTAAGCGAAGGCATAAGTGCATGCTCGCCGTAACGCTTTAACCTTTCAACGATTTAACGCTTCGACGAGGCGAAGCCATACTGGATGACAAAGGCTGTTTCTCCGCAGAGTTCTTGGCGGCGCTTGCGGCGGAATTCCGGTCCGACGATTTAACGCTTCTACGAATCACGTGCGCTACGAAACGTAACGCAAATACTCGCGGTCCCACGCGGCGGGAATGCTCTCCCGTGTCGAGTACGGGCCTGGCTCGTACGCGCGCGAGGCAATGCCTTGCTGGCTCAATTCGCACACGTGCCAGTCCTGCTTGTTGGTCATGTCCCAGAACTCGATCGCGTCCTCGGGCTTGAAATCTTTTCGCTCGAACGCTTCCGGATGAAAAAACCAATCGCAAAATATTAAAGTCCTCTCCGGCGACATCGGACGAAGCTGGTGCAACATCGCGTAGTCTGGGTGCAGGCTGAGCAGCATGTTGGGGAAAATGGAATAATAAAAAATGCGATGGAAATCCCGGAAATCGCCAACTGGCAACGCACAAGATTTGCCGCTCATGGTCAGGCTGTTGCCTTTGGTAATCCGCATGAATCCTCCCAGGAAAGGTCCTTCGGTTAGATCGTTCTCGGCCGAGTCGTACGGCGATAATTTCGAGAGCGCCGGATGCACTCCCGGGCAGTGATAGCACTCCGAATAGTTTTCGAAGATCAGCTTCCAATTCGCCTGCACGTCGTAATCGATCCGTTTCGCTGAGCGCAGCTTCGGCAAATTCCAATGCGAGAACTTCCCTGCCAGCGGCGCGAACCATTTATCCAGTGGAGTAGGGGAATCCGCCAGATTTGCGAAAATGAATCCCTCCCACAAACCGAGGTGCACCGGGTGAAGTGAATAATCGGCTTTATCAAACCCGGGGACATCATCCATGTGCGGCGCGCCAAGCAGTCGTCCGTCCAGTGCGTATGTCCATGCGTGATAAGGACACTGAATTACGGACGCATGCCCGGTCTGATCTTCCCGGAGTCGCGTCCCGCGATGACGGCAAACGTTGTAGAAGCCGCGAATTGTCGATCTTTGATCCCGGACGACAATCAAATTTTCAGCGGCGATTTCCGAGAGGAAGTAATCACCGGATCTTGTGATCTGACTTTGATGCCCAGCTAACACCCATTGCGCGGAAAAAATCTTTTTTTGCTCATCCGCAAAAATCTCGGGGGAGACAAAGTAGCGTTGGGACAAGCTCTTGGCGCCGGCCGTGAATGTCTCAGTCGTCTTGCGAAATGATGGCGCTACGTTGGTCTGCGTCGATGGCATTTGAGAATGCTCCACGCCGCCTGCGTTCACGTCAATGCAGTAATCGCACGCGCACCGCGCGCTATGCAAGTCCGGCTCGGACTCTCGGCGCCCTCGCCGGGACGAACTTTCTTCGCTCCGATGTGGTCTCGCTACTTGAGGACCACCTGATGAAACTCGTACCAATCGTCGAGATTGTTGAGGTTCACCGCGTCTTTCGGAGCCGAAGCCTCATCCGCGATGTCGCATGCACCCAGAACGCTCTTGCGCGTCTCATCATCGTGAATGTAACCACGCACCGCGGCGTTATGCTTTTCAACCGCGTCTCGATTGAGTGACTTGGCGTTCTTCTTTACCCAGCTTTCGAATTCGGGATAAGTCGGCTTGTTTTGTTTGATGTAATCTTTTACCGCCTGCTCTTCGAGTCCGAGCGCGGCACAAGTCATGGCATCAAACCCTCTGCCGATGCCCGGATAACCAGGTGCGAGTTTGCCTTGCTCCTCAAGCGAAACTTTGAGCCAGAGACGTGGTAGATGAAGAACACCAAGCGGTCCTGCAACACCGGAGCTGATCATTGGAACGTATGTATCGGCCATAGTATAATTTTGTTAATCCTAGCTCAGGCGAATTGCAAGTTCCTGCGTCATGCCAAGCGGTGTCTTATTCCCTCTCGATATTCGGCTTTGGTAACGGTAAGGAGATTTCTACCTGGGTAATTTTACTGTCCGGTTCGCGGCTGGCCTCGAGTTCCACTTCTTGCCTGGGGTCGGTGCGCGTGCTGAGGAACAAGATCCTCGTGATCTTGCCGTTCACATTAATCTTGTTAAGGCTCTGATTGAGATTGTTCGCTGCGGTTGCTGCCGCTTGCCAGCTGTCCGCTATTTTCTCTGGAGTAAGCGAAGAAGTGCCGGTCTGAACAATTTTTACTTCGTCGTCCACGATTTTTCGCGCTGGCGCTCCAGCGGCCTTGAACTCGGGGGTAGCCGGTGTCCAATCGGGTAACACGACCTGTCCCGGCGCTTCGAGTTGCTTCTTCAGCGCGGTCTGCACTTTTTCCTTTTCACGTTTTTCCTGCTCCTCCTGGCGAGCTTCCTCTTCTTTCGCTTGCGACAGCATTTCCGCGAGTTTCTTTTTTGTGTCCGGCGACGTCGGGTTTTGTTTTTGAAGCTCCTTGGCTTCCTTCTGCATTTCCTGCGCCTCCTTTAGCATCTCCTTCAAGTCAGGATCGTTCAGTGGATTCTCCTGTGCGCGAAGAAGCGGGGCAAAAAGCAGACAGCAGATAGCGAGAATAGAAGACAGGCGAATTTGTGGGTGCATCGGAGGAATAGCAAGCCCGCCCGGGGCCTTACAATTTCAAATGAACCGACTGAGGTTATGGAAAGGGCGCCAGTCCAAAGCCTCCTTGAGCTTCTTTTTTGGCCCGAGCCATTTTTCCTGCACTGCCTTATCGCGCAATCAGCTAACCTTCTCTCAAAAAATCGAATAGTCGAATTAATAGTTGACGATATCGTATATTACGATATCGCATTTTACTATATCGTAATATATTATGAAGAGCTGTTTAACGAGATGGGCGTGCGGCCTTGCACTGATTCAAGCGGCATTGGCTGGAGAAGCGGGCAGGGCGGTGGTTGAACAGCGAACACAATCCTTCACGATCGGGTTAAACGGCTCGGTCGCCGATGTAACGCCCCTTTTTGGACCGGTGCGCGAGGCGGAGTGGGCGCCAGGTTGGTCGCCGCGTTTCATTCACCCGGCACAAGCCCTGCAGCGCGAGGGGGCAGTGTTCACTACGACAAGCGCCGATGGCAAGGATCGACTCTGGTTGCTCACAACATACGACCCTGGGAACGGCCGGGTGGAGTACGTAGTCATGGCACCACCGTTCACGGCTAACGAGATCAAGATCCGCGTTGTTCCCGACAGCGAACAACATTCCAAAGCGACAATCACGTATCGGCGTTCCGCGCTGGCGCCGGAGGGGAATGATGAGGTTGCCAAACTGGACGCACATTGGGCGGAGCAACAGCGGATCCATTGGGAAACGGCCATCAACGAAGCTCTCGCAAAGGGCGGCATTCATGACTGATGTGGAATTAACGCGCGCGCTCGAGCGAGGCGAGATCGCGAACGCGGATTTCCATCATGCTTCGCATTTGCACGTAGCGTGGGTCTATCTCGCCGAATCCTTGTCCGTGCGGCAGGCTGCAAATAAGATGCGCAACACGTTGCGCCGATTCGCCGCGGCCGCCGGCAAGCCGGAAAAGTATCACGAGACCATCACGTTATTTTGGGTGTATCTTCTCTCAGGCGCGCACGCGGCCGGCCGCGCAGAACGCTTGGAAGACATCGTCCACGCAAATCCGCAATTGCTGGAAAAGAATTTTCCACTCGCTTATTATTCGGCCGAACGGCTTTTTAGTGACGAAGCGCGAACTTCGTGGGTAGAGCCGGATTTGAAGCCGCTTTCAATTGATGCCACTGCGACTTGTTCATCCAGTCCACCGTGCGACGCACCGAATCGGCCTTTATCTTGACGACCTGAGGCAACGGGGGTTGACGCAGGCGGAAGCGCATGTTTTAGGGCTGCTTGCCCATTCCGGCCGGGCCAACGTGGCTGAGCTCCATCGTGGCCTCGCGCACAAGAGATCGACCTTGACCAGCATTCTCGATCGCCTGGCAAGACGCGGGTTGATCACGCGCACGGTCGGCGCAACAGATCGCCGCACATTCGTCGTGAGATTAACGGCAAAAGGGCGAAAGCTTGCGAAGCGCGTCCAGCGTCATTTATCTGCATTGGAACGCGCCGTTGTCCGTCGCGTTAGCGCCGCCAATATCAGGGGTTTCAACAAGGTCGTCGCGACTCTGGAACAGGAAGCGCATCAACGCGTTGGCTCAAGAAGCGCTGGACGGAATCGCAAGTAAGAAAACGGGCGTATAAGACTGGAGAGCGTAAATTGATTCATTGCCGCTGAGACCGGCCGGGCAAAACTGCGAGCGCCAGGATTCCGATCAAAACAAGAACGATGAGCGCAGTGTAAAGGATTCGATCTTGCAAGCGAGCACGCCGCGCCGCCTGCGCGTATGGGATACGGGTAAAAGTGACCATGGTGTAAAGTGGCAGATACATACCCGGCAGCGCGGCTTCGAGCAGATGATCGAGTTTCTTTTTCGCGCGAAATGTCCGCGACGCGGTTTTGTCACGCATTTCAATGAAATTACCGATCGCCAGATCGGCGAGCGCATCGGCATTTTCTTTTCGGGATTCGAAATATTTGGCAAAAGCGCGTTCGCGGTTATCGGGAAATTTGCCCAGGCACTCGTCGAGCACGACGCAATCTTCGAACGCGGCATTCATTCCCTGGCCATAAAATGGAACGACTGCGTGGGCCGCATCGCCGAGCAGGCAGACCCTGTCACGGTAATACCAGGGCGCGCAACGAATCGTCACAAGTGAGCCAGTTGGGTTGTTCTTGAAATCCTCGAGCAGTGTCGGCATGAGGGGAACTGCGTCGGGAAATTCTTCACCGAAGAAGCGCCGGACGTCGTCGTCCGTTTTTGTCGTGGCGAAACTGCGCGCACCTTCGAATTCCCAGAAAAGCGTACAAGTGAACGAACCGTCCGGGTTCGGCAGGGCAATCATCATGAAGCTTTTGCGCGGCCAAATGTGAAGAGCGTTTTTTTCCATTCGCCACGACCCATCCGGCGCTGGCGGGATGGTCAGCTCCTTGTAACCATGTGCGAGATAGTTCTCGTCGTATTGGAAATTGTCGATGTTTCGTTGCATCGAAGCGCGCACCGCTGAGAAGGCGCCATCGACGCCGATCACAGCATCGCCACGCACGGTCACTTTGCCGGTCTCGGTTTCCAAATGGCACACCGCTTCGGCCAGATCGACGTCGGTGCATTTGTGGTTGAAATGGACACGCACATTCGGGTAACGCTGCGCCGCCTCAATGACCGCGGCGTTAAGCGAAGCCCGACCGATCGAGTTGATGCATTTCCTGGGATCAACATCATAAGCCGCGAAATGCAGTGCGCCTGATTTATCATGAATCATCCGGCCGCGCATCGGGATCGCATGCCGTAGCGCTTCGTCAGCGATCCCGATCTGTTCGAGCGCATGAATCCCACGGGTCGAAATTGCCAGATTGATCGAGCGCCCACCAACAATATTGCCTTCGCGTGGATCGGTCCGGCGTTCGTAGAGATCGACATCATACCCGCGGCGCCCCAGGTATGCTGCGAGCAATCCACCGGCCAAGCCGCTGCCGACGAGAACAAACTTAGCTGGCATCAGGGATTCTTTAACTGCGGATTGCGCCAATATCACGGATATTCAAAAGCGTGATGTCTGTGTCGCCACTTCTGAGGCGCATCTGACGACAACGATCTGTTGCGGCGGCAAACTCTTTGAATGCGTACTGCGGATAAGTCTGCGTCGCCCTACGGTGTCACCGGTTGCCTTGAATCACTGTTGCCGCCTCGCTCATCGCGTTCCGAGCTGGCTTTGCTATCGGTTGCCATCTTCGATTTCGGCTTCCCCGGCTCGTAATCCTGCAGCCAAGCACTCCATTGCATATTCTCTTTCCATGCCGTAATTCCGGAATGGCCGTAATGCTGTTCGACCTCGTACTCGTCGTCTTTTATAACGGGGCACCAGAATAGTCGGCCAGCCCTCCGCCAGCCATCGAGGATGATTCCGTCCTTGAAAGGCTGGTTACGCGCAGTCACTACAAGGCAATTATTTTCGCTCGATGTGTGATCGTAGGCGACGCCCCAGTGAAGCACCAGCGTCCTGGGCTTGAGTTCCTTCAAACGCGTGCCGATATCCTGTGCCCAATGGCCGCACCAGCCACGTTTTCGGGCGCCGACGTTGACCAGGAAGGCTTGAAACTCTGGGTTTAAGACGACGTGATAGTCGCGCGCGAGCTTACGCGCCGTCGTGTGTGCCGTCACCGATATTTGCTCGGCTTCGGCGGGATCGATGTCAGGCGCAAGCTTCGTGAGCGCCTTGGCCAAATCCCTGATCGATCGTTCGTCTTTAGCCCATGTCGGATGGATCAGAACGAGGAACATGACAACCCAAAAAATGTGGCGGATCATTTTCAACATTTTCATTCGCTGGTCAGGCTTTTCGCATCTCTCGACTGGAATTGCAACGATAACCGCGTACTTAGTCGCGGACCGAAATCGGAGGCGGGTAGTCCGTCTGGCTGTCTGGTGCTGCTGATGCGACTGCATTTAAAGCAAAGAAGGCTCGCATAAAGTCCGCCCAGGGCACACGGTAACGCGCGCGCGCCCAACCCACATCACCACATGAAAAACCGATCTCGCCAACTATTCATTCCGCTGATTTGCATTTTCGCGATCGTACAATCGCTGAACGCGCAAGAACCCAAGGCCGCCAAGCCGAAGCAGTTTATCTATGTGTTAAGGCTGGTGCCGCGGCTGCACGCGGATTCCGCCTGGACGAAAGAGGATAATGCCGTGCTCGAGCGCCATTTCGTTCGGTTTCAACACGCCGCCAAGTCTGGTCAATTGATTCTTGCGGGACGGACATCAGAACCAGGCGACAAGACATTTGGCATTGCCATTTTTGAGGCGTCCGATGAAGACGCAGCGAGAAAGTTCATGCAGGAAGATCCAGCGGTCGCGGGCGGCTTGATGACGGCGGAGCTACACCCATTCGCCGTTGCGCTTCAACGCAAGAATCCGTAGAGAGGCTGGTAATCGACAGATCGGCTATTGATGCTGAGCCAGAATCCTCGTAAAACGCCAGACTTCGTGAAAGGTATTGTAGAGTGGGGTAGGGGCGACGCGGATGACGTTGGGTTCGCGGAAATCGCATTTTACACCTGCGGTTTCGAGCTCCTTTAACAATTCTTTGGGGTGCTCATGTGCCAGGATCGACAATTGGCAACCGCGCTCATCGGGATTGCGCGGTGTGATAACGGTAAACTTTTTCGATCCAATTTCCGTTAACAGGAATTCCAGATAGCCGGTAAGTCTGATCGACTTCGCGCGCAGCGGTTCCATTCCGCCTCCGTCATCGAAGATCGCGAGCGAGGCGCGCAATGGCGCCATCGAGAAAATCGGCGGATTACTGATTTGCCAGCCGTCGGCCGACGCAACTGGATTAAATTCGGGTTCCAGATGCAATCGGAACCGCGTGTTCGGATCGTTGCCGAACCAGCCGGCGAACCGCGGCAATTTCCTGTTGGTCGCGTGTCGTTCGTGCACGAACGCGCCTGCGACTGCGCCGGGACCTGCGTTTAGATATTTATACGAACACCAGACAGCAAAATCGACATTCCAATCGTGCAATTTCAACGGGGCGTTTCCCACGGCATGGGCAAGATCGAATCCAACGACGATGCCGCCTGCCTGTGCTGCAGCAGTGATTCTCTCGATATCGAACAATTGGCCAGTGAAAAAATTTACACCGGCAAACATCACCACAGCGAGTTGATCGGCGTGCTTCTCGATCAGGTCGACGATAAGTTCCGTTTGGATCGTGAACTCGCCGTTGCGCGGCCGTGCGAGAATAAGTGCGTCTCCTGGGTTGAGCCCATGATGCGCGATTTGCGTTTTAATTGCATAGGTGTCGGAAGGAAACGCAGGTTCTTCCATCAAGATTTTGAAACGCGATTTGGTCGGCCGATAAAACGTTGCCATCATGAGATGGAGGTTCACCGTGAGGCTGTTCATGCAGATTACCTCCAGCGGTTTCGCGCCAATAAGCCGCGCGGTCGGTTCGCGCAATGCCTCCTGATAGGTGTACCATGGCGTCCCGGTCGCGTGATGCGCATCAACACCGAGCTTCGCCCAGTTGTCTAATTCTTCTTCGACGATTCCTCTCGCCGATTTTGGCATCAAGCCTAACGAATTGCCCGCAAAATAGATCAGCGGTTTGCCATCTTTGCCCAGTGGGAGATAAAATTTTTCCCGAAAATGCCGCAACGGATCCTCGGCATCGAGTTGCAGTGCGAAATTTTCGTCGGCGGAGAAATGCATTAACCGCAGATTACGCAGATTTCACAGATTCAAAGGAAAGAAATCAAAAGCAACAGAACGTCTTCCGTCCTTCCGAATCGGTTGAATCCGCGTTATCCGCGGTTCGCTTCGGGCGGCGGCTGCATGAACTCGATTGTTGTTCCATCGGGATCGCGAACATATACCACCCGCTTTCCGGCGTTCGGACCTGACCGAAGAGTTTGCGGTTTACCAGCAGCTTTCCAACCGGATGTCTCGATTGCGCTGAGAATCGGGCCGAGATCCTCCACGATGAGCGCGACGTGCACGAAGCCAACATCGCAGGGCCGAAGATCGACATTCCATTTACGCTCGAGCGGCGCCAGATATTCGAGCAGTTCGATCTTGTGACCGCCGGGGGCTTTTACGACTGCAAGCTTGATCTCGGCACCTTCGACTCCAGTGATTTCACTGGCCATTTCGCCAGTTTGATGCGCGGTGTGTGAAAGCTCGAAGCCGAGAACGTCGCGCCAAAATGCGAGCGATCGCTCAAGGTTCGAGACCGTAATGCCTGTGTGGTCTGCTGCGATGACGCGAAACGGCCCGGTGCTCACGCTCAAGGAAACCTTCATCGCTCTACAGCCAACGTTCAATTCGCAGTTCCGGGGAGCACAGGCTGCCAGCCTACGCTTCGCGGAATCACCTCAACGCCGCAATGACTTTCAGTTCGATCGCAATCGGCGTCGGCAACGCGCCGACTTCAATCGTCGTACGTGTGGGATTTGGTTTGCCGTCACCGGAAAAATATTGTGCGTAAAGTTTGTTGTAGGTCGGGAAATCCTTTTTCATGTTCGTCAGGAAAACGGTGACATCGACGATAGCGCTCCAGTTTGTGCCAGCGTCTTCGAGCACGAGCCGCACATTTTCAAACACGGCGCGACATTGCGCTTCGATGTCGTAACCGACGACGTGGCCGGCCGAATCGAGCGTCACGCCGGGAATTTCCTTGCTGCCACGCTTGCGTGGCCCGATGCCGGAAAGAAACAAAAGGTTGCCAACTCGTTTGGCGTGCGGAAATGCACCGACGGGTTCAGGTGCGCGCGAGCTTTGGAATGATTTGCTCATTTATCGATGATTGGATTCGGTTCGAGGTTCGAGCTCAAGCGTCAGAATCTGGTTTGTTGACGATCCCAGATCGGAAGCTTTTAACTGGCGGCAGGAGATCTTTGAAGGTCATTCCATAAATATCCCACACGGTCAGGAAGAGTCCGCACACGATCGGTCCGACAATGAACCCGATTGGCCCGAAGAGAAACAATCCTCCCAGTGTGCCGACTAGAATTAGAAGATCCGGCATCCTGGCATCTTTCCCAACGAGGATCGGACGCAGAATGTTATCAATCGTTCCCACCACCGCAGCGCACCAGGCCAACAAGAGCAGTCCCGCTAGAAACTGGCCGGTCACAATCAAATAAATCACAGCCGGTATCCAGATGAGGGCCGCGCCAATCCCCGGTACAATCGAAAGGATCGCCATGATCGTGCCCCAGAACGCCGCACCATCGATTCCCGCTACCCAGAACGCGAAACCGGCGAGAGCCCCCTGGATAATGCCGATCACGAGTGTGCCCTTTACAGTGGCCCGCGTGATCGAGGTAAATCGTTGCAGCATCAACTCTTCGTCCTCGTCACTGAGCGGCATATAATAGAAAATTTTCTCCAGGATTTTCTCGCCGTCCTTCAGGAAGAAAAACATCGCATAGACCATGACGAACAGATTCAAAAGAAAAGCAGCCGTCGTCGCCGTCATCCGCGATGCCACCGTGACCAGAAAGCCTCCGATGGATTTCGCCGCCGCACCCACGCTCTCGACCAGTTGCTCCTGGCTTGGCACGTGATCGGCCAGGGCCGGAAATCTTTGCACGAGCCAGTCGTGTGCGTTGAAAGTGCTGGCGGCGCCGAAGTGTTGTTGTACCCACGGAATCGCTTGATTACTCACGGCCAGCGCCTGTTGCACGACCACTCCAAGAAATGCGCTCAGTGGCCCAGCCACGACGATGAAAAGAATCACCAGCGTGACGATCGCACCGAGCGATCGCCGACCTCGGAGCAGCCGCGTAATCCACCGGTAAAGCGGGTGGCATAATCCGGCCAGCAATGCTCCGAGCAGGAGCGGTTTCAGGAAAGGCCAGGTTACGGCTAGAAAAAGCGCGGAGACCGCGACCACCAAAATGATAACAAAGGCGGTGCGAAATCTTCTCCCGCCAACATCCGCTGGCTCCATTAGCAGAGTATTACACTAGCCGGTGAGAAACAGGAACAACATCCGGCCCAAGCGGCGCTAACCTCTAGGCGTCTACCATCACTTTGAATCCGCCGTAAGCACATGCGTTTCGAATCGAACGGCATTTTCTTTCCCTGCATCATCCGGGCGATCTGTGGATCCTTCATCACCTTGTCGTTTACGCGATCGCGGTGCTCGCGCGACTTGTAAACGATCCATGAGAATACGACGGTTTCGCCGCGCTTTGGTTTCACCAGGCCCGGAAACGATCTGACCTTTGTCGTTTTCAAATCGTCGCCGACACATTCGCGAAATTCGAGCGCGCCATATTTTCTCCAAATTTTGGCGGCTTTCGCCGCGATCTGACGATAAGCCGCTAAATTTTTTTCGGTACCGGCAAGACATATTCGTCGACGTATTTCATAAATTCTCGTTAAACAGATTATGCAGGTTCACACGGATATTTCTATGCACAACGCACACATGAAAGGGCCGAGAGAATTCTTCCGGGGCACACATTAACCCGAATGGCCTAAAGTCACTGCTTGACGTGCTCATCGAGGAACTTGAATACGTCGTGCTCCCACTGAGGGATCGCAAGGTAGAGGAAATTGTGCCCGTCCTCTGAGGTTTGACCGACGGGCGGATAAATTTTCAACAGATGAGGCTTGTGCAGACGTTCCAATTCATCGACCAAGGCGTAGCTTGGTGCCGTGCTGTAATCGTTCGACGCCTGAACCAGCATGATCGGCGCGGTTGTCTTATCAACTGCAGTGAGCAGCCGTTCGCGCAATTCGGGCGAGCGCTCCCAGGAACCAGCGGCAGCGGAGACAGTCACTTCCGCACGAATGGTGTTATCGCGCTCGGCAGCGAGCAGTGTTAGCTGTCCGCCGAACGAGTGGCCTACGATCGCAAGACGCGTAGCGTCGATTGCAGGTGTTGCTTTCAGGAACGACAGGCCACCCATGACGTCGTCAAGGTGATCCGTAGTGGCCAGCACGAACTGTAAATGCTGTCGAGCTTCTTTCCCTTTCGCTGCTTCCTCGCGCTGCAGAATGTCTTGCATGAATGCCCCTTGATCAGTTGAAAGGCCTTGTCCGCGGCGGAAAAGATAGAGAAATGCGTAGCCGTGTTTGAGAAACAGCGGTGCAAGTCTTTCGGCAGCTTCTGTAATTGGAAGCCCAGCTGTATGATTTGAGTCAGCGCCACCCGACCCGTGGCAAAAAAGAACTGCTGGAAAGGGACCCGGCCCAGTTGGCTTCCAGAGAAAAGCCTTGAGACGCAATTTTCCACTCGGAACGACGACCGTTTCGGGAGCGATGGACGACTGTTGGCCGACCGCAAGCGCTGTCGACGCTAATGCAAACAGGAACGCCAGTGTTCTGACTTTCAACAATTACCTCTGGACATCGTCATCGGCTCGGCTGTGATCTCGTAGCGAATCGTGGCGCACGCGCAACCTGGTAAATGATGCGGTTACCTCTCAATTATGGTTATGATCGGTCAGGATGGCTTGCGCAGAACCGAAGCGTTTCGCGGATCGCACGCGTGCTTTCATCGCTTGGGCCGCGCGATCGCGCGGCGGCGCGGTGGTCACAAGAGAATCGAGCAAATGTTGGGCGGCGTGAGCGACATCATCGACGGCACGATTGAAAGCTGCCTCGTTTGCCTTGGAAGGTTTCGTGAACCCGCTCAGCTTGCGGACGAACTGAAGCGACGAAGCGCGAATCTCGTCGTCCGTCGCAGGTGGACTGAAGTTATGAAGTGTTTTGATGGCTCGGCACATATCCGACCATCGGCAATTGTCGGTCAACGATCAACTCAGTTGTGAACGACAATCCAACGCAGACGCGTAGTCGCGGATGCGCCCCGATACTGCGCATCAGTTCTACTTAGCGATGCAAACGTTTTTCGGCTCTGTAAAGAAGCGCAGCGCTTCCTCGCCGCCTTCGCGACCGACGCCGCTTTGTTTCATGCCGCCAAAGGGGACACGCAGGTCACGCACGAGCCAGCAATTCACCCATACCGTGCCTGTGTTGATTCGCTCTGCGACACGATGGGCGCGACTCAGGTTTTGTGTCCAAACACTTGAGGCCAGGCCGTAGTCGCAATCGTTCGCCTGCGTGATCACTTCCTCTTCATTGTCGAACGGCGTGATCGTGACGACCGGGCCGAAGATCTCTTCGCGATTTGTGCGGCACGAGACCGGCAAGGCAGTAATGACTGTGGGCTGGAAGAAATAACCATCCCGACAACGCTCGTTGATGGATTCCGGCGTTTTACCCCCGAGCGCGACTTTCCCGCCTTCTTTCCGTGCAAGGTCGACATAGAACTTGATTTTATCGAGCTGGGTTTTGCTTGCGATCGCACCCTGGTCCGTTTTCTCATCGAGCGGATCGCCGATTTTGAGTTGCGACACCTTCTCGATGAAGCGGTGGACGAAATCCTTGTATGCGGAGCGCTCGACAAACACACGCGACCCGCACAAACAAATCTGCCCCTGGTTGGCGAACGAAGAACGTACGCTTCCTGAAATTGCAGCGTCCAGATCAGCATCGGCAAAAATGATGTTTGGGTTTTTCCCGCCGAGCTCGAGCGAAACTTTTTTGAACAACGGCGCGCAGGCCTCGGCTACTTTGCGACCGGTTACCGTGCCGCCGGTGAATGAGATGGTGTTGATCTTCGGATGCGCCGTGATTGCAAAACCGACATTTGGACCGGTGCCATGTACGACGTTAAGGACGCCGTTCGGCAAACCGGCTTCGCGTACGATCTCGCAAAGCATATAAGCCGTCATGGGCGTGAGCTCGCTTGGCTTGGCGATAGCGGTGTTGCCGACAGCGATAGCTGGCGCGATTTTCCAACTCAACAAATAAAGCGGCAGGTTCCATGGCGATATTAATCCGGCGATGCCACGCGGCTGTCGCAGCGTGTAGTTGAACGCGACATTGTCGGTAACATGCGCTTCGGATTCCGTGTGCAGGATCGCCGTGGCAAAGAAGCGGAAATTGCTCGCGGCGCGAGGAATATCCAGGGTGCGCGCGAGTGAGAGCGGCTTGCCCGTGTCGATCGATTCGGCGCGCGCGAGTTTTTCCAGATCGCGTTCGATCAAGTCCCCAATACGCAGTAGAAATTTCGATCGCTCCGCTGCAGATTTTTTAGACCAATCAATAAACGCCTTCTCTGCTGCCGCGACAGCGGCTTCTACATCGCGCGCGTCGCTGTCCGCGACTTGCGAATACGGTTTTCCGGTAGCCGGCTCGATATTGTCGAGGTATTTCCCGCCGGTTGGCTCAACGAATTGGCCATCGATGAAGTTTTGGATCTGCGGTGATTCGGTGCGCACGCGAGAGTCTAAACGCTCAACCCGCCTTCGCCAAGGCTCCGGCGTGGCGGGCCCGTCTTCGCCAACCCGCCTTCGTCCCGCAGTTGCGGACCACAGCGAGTCGAGAGGCCGCGGCGTCGCGGGCGCTCAACGTCGGATTACAAGACACAGCTCCACAGACCACGACGGCTGGTCGGCGCGTCTCCTTTATATATAGGGGAAAAGCCTCGCTGGGGTCGTGAGACGGTAACTTTCCTATATTCTGTGCCGGTTACCGTTTCGAAGTTCGCGGCGCGCGCGAGCTGAACCTTGGTAAGGCGCCTTGGCGCCGGGTAAGTATGGGCCAATGCTTAGTGGGAAAGTTGGCGTCTGTTTCTTTTGTTCTACGTACTCGCAAAATGCCTTGAGGCATTCATTTGCGATCTTGGGCAACGCGACGCCATAGATTCGATCGATCCCCTCGATCCTGTCTTTTAATTCCTTCGGAATTCGTATCGTCAGGCGCGCATCCTTCTTCATGTCGGCCAGCTTGGGGAGTCCCTGAATCTTTCTCATACTAACATCTACGGAAACGCGAGGCTGAAGGTACGTCATATTTTGCATGAAATGGAAGATTTTCCCGAAGGTGGCGGGGGGACTGACTGGTCCCGTCCGTGAATTTCGCGCGAAAAAATCCATAGACTACGATTGACAATATTGTCGGCTAATGCTGACATTAGCGTCCATTGAAGCAAGTTCGTCCGAATGGGGACATAGGGAGAAACCATGTGTAAATATCAAACGCTCTGCAAAGGCGCCATCGTTATCCTCATCTGGAACGGGTTTTCCGCGCTCGCAGCGGTTTATGATTCCGATGGTTCGTCAATAAACCTTCAGTCCATCCACGACACGCTGGCGCAGAACGGCGATACGATCACGCTGCCTGCAGGCATGATTTTGCAGCAGGGTTGGCCTGTGCCGTCAGAGATCATCCCGGACGACCGATTAGCACCGTGGCAGGGTAACGTGTGTGTTCCGGGCGGCATCCCGACGCGCACGCGCCGGCGCTCCGCATTGCAGCATCACACCTGTGCGAACCCGCCGTCGACGAATAACTCGGCGCCTGTGATGTAGCTGGCGGCATCCGAAGCGAGGAACGACACCGCTTTGGCGATCTCTTCGGGGCGCCCAATCCGGCCGAGTGGCACCGTGTTGGCGAACAACGCTTCCAGTTTGTCGCCCGACGCACCAGCAAGATTCTCCAGACCGGGCGTCTTAATCGCCCCTGGGCTGACCACGTTGACGCGAATCTTCCGCTCCTTGAGATCGGTAGTGAAGGTGCGCGCGAACGATCGCAACGCAGCCTTCGTGGCGCTGTAGACGCTGTTGTTTCCCAGCCCCTTCGAGCCAACCACCGAAGAACACAAGATGATCGACGCGCCGTCGCGAAGGAGCGGCAACGCTTTTTGCACGCTGAACAGCGCCCCCTTGACGTTTATGTTGAAGTGGCGATCGAATTCCTCCTCAGTGATCTCGCCCAGGCGCTGATAGGTGGCGACCCCGGCGTTGGCAAACAGGATGTCAAGGTGCTTCTTCTGCTTTTCGATGGTCGCCATGATGCGGTCGAGATCGGCGGGCTTGGACACGTCGCCCACGATGCCGGTGATGTTCTTGCCGATCGTGCTCACTGCTTGATCGAGCTCCTTTTGCCGTCGCGCGGTGATGAATACGTACGCGCCGTCGGCGACGAACTGCTGCGCAGTGGCAAAGCCGATGCCAGTGCTACCGCCGGTGATGAGTGCCACTTTATCGGTCAACGCGCCCATGGTGAGATTCTTCCGGCTTGGACGATTACTCGCACTTTCCCCCGGTAGAATCAATCGTCGATCGGTAGCCGCCCACTGCTTTTAGAATCGCCCCCTATTGCTCGTGTATCTCGGTTACTTTGCCCGCTTCATTGAACACCCGGATGATCGCCCAGCGTGAACGCGAGAGAGAACGGTACTTCGCGAATGCGACCGCGTTGCGAACTGCATCGGGTCCTGCATACCAGATTGGGCCGCGTCGGAGGCGATCGCTAATTAGATCAAAGCCGTTCCGGTCCTTACGGGGGCGGATCTCATAAACGTCCTGAGCAGGGGTGGAGGACATTTCCATCCGGCTGTTTGCATCCCCCAAAAGTTTGTCTGATGGCGCTTCGACCAACCCAAGGCTGTTCTGTTCGGTACGCATGGTTTCCATATGGCTCATAATCCAATCCTCTTAAGGCCAACAAAAGAAACGTTTCCGTTACTTTTCCGGACGCGATAAACCCGCCGCGCGTCCGTCGCTCTGGAGCTAATGCAAACCGAACAACGTGTTTTATGGCGCGCGAAACTTTCTGCCGGTGTACGGACAAAACGCGACTTCGCCATGCGTGAAGACGCTCACGTTCACAATCTTTCCCTTTGCGTAGGGAGAATATGCAAAAATGTTATTCAATCTGAGAGCTTGCGCTTCTCACGAGGGAACCGGTGAGGGAGGGATTCGAACCCTCGGTAGCCTTTTGGGCTACGGCGCTTTAGCAAAGCGCTGCTTTCGACCACTCAGCCACCTCACCAAAAGCAGAGCGAGAATATCGCGAAGAATTGCTGATTGCCAATCGCTGATTGCTGATTGAAGTGATTGGCGATGATCAGCGAGGAAGAAGCGCGCAATCGCATTTTGGAAGCGGTCAGTCCCACGCCGGAACGAACAGTCCCGCTTTCGGGCGCGCTGGGCTGTTTCAGCGCACGTAGTGTTGTCGCAGGGTTGTCGTTGCCGGCTTTCGATAATTCAGCCATGGACGGCTATGCCATCGTGGCCAGCTCATCCAAAAAAGGAGCGCGATTGCAAGTGATCGGTGAGCAGCCGGCTGGCGTGGATCGGCAGCTCCGGATTTCTCCTGGCGATGCGGTTCGGATTTTCACAGGGGCGCCGATACCTGCCGGCGCGGACGCGGTTGTCATGCAGGAAGACGCGACGCGCGAAGGGGGCGAGATCGTGGTGAATGTGGACGTCCATCCCGGTGAATTCATTCGGCGGCGCGGTTGCGATTTAGCGGAAGGCCAGAAAATTCTCGGCCGCGGCGAAAGGATTCGTACGACGACGATTGCTCTTCTGGCGTCTCAGGGTTTTGCTGATGTGACAGTCGGCGGCCAGGTAAACGCAGCAATCGTTTCTACTGGCGACGAGGTCGTCACGCCAGGAAGTAAGCTCGATCAGGGGCAAATCTACGACAGCAATTCGGCATTGCTTCAGGCTCTGGTGCAACATTGCGGTGCATCCGTGAAATCAGCCGAACATTGCCCCGACCACCGCGAACGATTGATCCAAGCGATCCAGCGCGGAATCAAAAGTCATATCCTTGTTATTACCGGTGGCGTCTCAGTCGGCGAGCATGACCTGGTCCAGGCAGTGTTACGCGCGCTCGGAGCCAAGATCGACATCTGGCGTGTGGCCATTAAACCAGGGAAACCATTTCTTTTCGGTGAAGCCAGTGGATGTGCTGTATTCGGTTTGCCAGGAAATCCTGTGTCAGCGTTTGTAACTTTTCTGCAGTTTGTGCATCCGGCGATCTTGAAAATGATGGGCGCGAACAACCTCAATCTGCCGAAAGCATCGGCAAGATTGACCGCCGATCTCGCGAACGAAGGCGATCGCCCTCACTACGTTCGCGGCAGAATCGAGAACGGAACATTCGTGCCCGTCGGGCGCCAGGAATCGCATGCGCTTTTTGGGTTGAGCCAGTCAAACGCGCTGTTGCGCATTGCTGTAGGTGAGTCGTTAAGAGCAGGTGAAATTGTCGATGTTCAAACCTGGGATTAACCAATTCTCGTGCCCGGAGCGGGTTGACAGGCCATGCCCGCATTTCTAGCTTACTCGGCTTGAATACTGGAATGCTCACCGCGTTTGCACGAAATCCGGTCGATCAAATTCGTGCGGATGCGGAACGACTTTCCCACTTCGTTCTGGAGATGCAGCGCTGTTTCTTGTTGCGTCTCTGTAAGGAACTCGCGCCTGGCAACGTCTCCTTCGTGCAGTTTTTTCTTCTCGCGTTCCTCGATCAAAAAGAAGTCCTCACTATGTCTGCGATTGCGAAGAAAATGGGGCATACCACCGCCGCTGCCAGCGGCTTGGTGGCGCGCCTTGAAAATCTTGGTTACGTGGTGCGCTCGGTTGCGCGAGACGACCGGCGCAAGGTAATGGTCTGCATTACGCCGAAGGGGTCCGCGCTCGTCCGGCGAATTCGCGAAGAAATGGTTGGCAATCTAATGAAGGTTTTGGAACACCTCACCCGCGATGAGCAAAAAGCGTGGTTGCAGATCTACACTAAAATTTACGATTATTGCCAATCGAAATGATTTTCACTTACCCAGCGACAGTGTTATCAGACTCCGATAAAATGGCGGGCGTTAAATCCGCGCGCTGCTGTCCGCGCATCTAATCGCCAAGCCTCTATGCGAAACTTTTTCTTTTCTCTCGCGATTATTGCAGCGTTTGCCCTGCTTGGGCAACCGACCATTGCAGGCACCGGAACAGGTTCCGGGGGCAACTCCGGCAAGGTTCCCACGTTTACCCTTGATCAGGCGATCCTCACGGCGCTCCAACAGAATCCGACTCTCCTCAACGCGGAACAGGAGATCAAGCGCACCAAAGGCGTGATCATTCAGGTCCGCGCGCAGGCCCTGCCACAGGTCAACGCGAACGCGGAATTTGAATGGATTGATCCAAATCTGAGTGGCGCCCGCATATTCGGATCAAGCACCACGACTGGTACAACGACGGGTGGTACCTCGCCGGGGACCAGCACCGGGGCCGCGGCGCTTGTTAACTCGCCGCGATCGCAGGTGGCAGATCCGTCGCCAACCCCAGGCGTTACGGCTACTGAGCTAAGCGATGTGTCCTACAACATCTCCGTTCTCGGGAGGCAGCTCATTTTTAACGGCACAACTTTCAATCAGATCCGGGGCACGTTTTTTCAGCGCGACAGCGCCTACTTCGCGTTTCGCAATACTCTGGACCAACTGATCGCCACAGTGAAAACGCAGTTTTATCAGATCATCGTCAATCGCGAGCTCGTCAAGGTGAACCAGCAATCGGTGGAGCTTCTGGACGCTCAGTTAAAGGACCAGCAGAACCGCTTCGAAGCGGGAACAGTTCCGCGCTTCAACGTGCTACAAGCGGAGGTGGCGTATTACAACCAACTTCCGCTACTGATTACCGCGCAGAACAATTTGCGAATATCGAAGTTGCAACTGGCCAGGACACTCGGTCTGTACTTCCAGCCACGACGCGGTGAAAATCCGCCCTTGGAAGCGCTAGGTGAAATGCCATACATCCCGCGACCCATTAACCTGGCCGACGCGATCGAGATGGGAAAGGAGCGGCGACCGTTTCTCAAACAAGCGCGGGCAAACGTATTGAACCAGCTCCAACAAGTACGCGCGACAGCAGGCCAGTGGCTCCCCGCCATCACCACAACGGGCGGCGCCGAATGGGTTAGTTCACCCGTCAATTCCAGCTGGCACGATATTTCAAAAGGGTGGCTCGCACTGGTCCAGGGCAGCCTGCCGATCTGGGACAGCGGCGCGATCGCTGGCCAGGTCATACAACAGCGCGCTCTGCTTTCCGAAACCAAGATCACGTACGACGATGACGTTCGGCAGGTGGAACTGGAAATTCAACAAGCCTACTCAAATCTGCAGCAAAACGAGGAGCTGGTTAAAAGCCAGGAGAAAAACGTCGAGCTCGCCGACGAGGCGTTGCGTCTGGCCAAGGCGCGTCTGGATGCGGGCGCGGGAGTTCAATTGGATGTGCTCAATGCCCAGGTGCAGCTGCTCACCGCGCAATCGACGCGCCTGCAAGCGCTATTCGGATATAACTCGTCGTTGGCAGAATTCGATCGCGCCACGGGCGCGCAGAGCACGTACCAAGAGATGTTTGCTGATCTCGCGCCGCGCGCCACGAAAACAAAGACCTATTACACCGGCACTGGCGTGGACGCGGAAGGAAAGCCAAAGCAAAGTGACGATGACGGGCCGCGAATTCGGACTGGAAGATCCCGAACTTCAAATTCCAAATAAGCCTCAAAGTCCAAATTCCAGGCGATGGAGAAGGCTTAGATTTCCAACAACGTAGATGCCTTTCGCGCTACCATGTTGAGCGGAGCGAAACATCTCGGGTCAACGCCTTCCAGAAAAACAAAAAGAGATCCTTTGCTCCGCTCAGGATGACAATCGCGGGTTGCGATTTGGTTTTTGGGATTTTGAACTTCGAGCAATGATGCAGTCTCCGTTCGAGCAGTTTACCGCGCTTAGCGCGATCAGAATCTGTCGTCACGCTTTTGCGCAGAGAATTCCAGGCATCGACGTGTCGCATGATAAAGTCGAAGTGCTGAACAGGCTCGATGCGGCGCACCGGGAAATTCGGAATGCAATCGGCGTCGGCGATTGGCCCGTATTCACCGCCCAACAGATTCATGGAGATAAAATCGGAATTGTCGATGCTACAGGCTGTGTCGGCTGCGATGACAAACTTTTCCCCGGCTGCGATGGCATCATCACTAATCAACAAGGAATCGTGCTCGGCGTTTACGTCGCCGACTGCTGCGCGGTTTACCTTGTCGATCCAAAAACGCCGGCTATCGGTCTGGTTCATTCCGGTCGCAAAGGCACCGAGCTCGGCGTCGTTCCCAACGCAATCAAAAAAATGATTGATCGCTTCGGCTCCGATCCCGCGAACATGATCGTTCAACTCAGCCCCTGCATTCGCCCGCCACATTACGAGGTCGATTTCGCCGCCCAAATTGTCCGACAATGTCGCGCGCTTGGCGCGAAGGAAATTCACGATCCAGCTGTATGCACCGCCTGTGATCTGGACCGTTACTATTCGTACCGCGCTGAAAAAGGAAAAACCGGCCGCATGCTTGCGTTGATTGGACTCAATCCGACGATCGCGAATTAGGCGAAAAATATTCGCCTTTGATTACGAATATTCGTCTCTTTCTCGTTAGATGGTAAACACTTCAACTATTTTTTAACACCGATATGGCTATTTCATTCAAGCCGGAAGGCTACTCCACCGTCTCACCATACCTGATTGCCGCCGGCGCCCAGCAGGTCATCGACTTCCTTAAGAAGGCATTCGGGGCTCGTGAACTGCGGCGCTATGACATGCCTGACGGCTCGATCATGCACGCTGAAGTGCGGATTGGGGACACAGTCGTGATGATCGGCGACGCTGGAGAGAATTGGCCTCCGGTTCCGGCACACCTGCATGTCTACGTGGACAATGTGGACACGACTTACCACCGAGCCCTCGAGGCCGGTGGAGTCTCGGTGCAGTCCCCCGAGCGTAAAGGGGAGGACCCGGATCGCCGGGCCCGCGTCAAGGATCCTGCTGGCAACACGTGGTGGATTGCAACGCAAGTAGTGTGATGGTCGATGTATGTCCCTTGAC
>JAALOD010000089.1:4757-14653 GCA_013372845.1 Candidatus Udaeobacter sp. | reverse complement strand
GCAGTGTAGCCGGAATTGGAATGTTCTTAACTACGCTGAGTTTTGTCATTACGACGCCAGGAGTATGGCAGGCAGGGTATGGATTTCCCGCGCTCGCCGCGTCTCCTGGCCAGTTTCTGGTCAAGGATATTGTGTTGTTGGGAGCGGCTGTCTGGACCCTGGCCGATTCTCTGAGACACGCCGCTGATGGAAACGGCAGCGCAGAATCTGCCACGCACGCTCAATAGACAAAGTCGTATCGCAAACGGAACGATTGGTTAGGCGACTGTTATCGATTGCGGTGCTGTCTGGATCTAGTTGTTCTTGACTTTCGGTTCGACAAGGCCTTCCTGTACGAGCATCGAATCCGAGATGGTTGAGCGAGTGAACCGCACAGTGTCCAAAGAGCGCATTCCTAGCAGTGATACCAAGCAAAAGTGACCAAAACCTCGATCCGTTTCAAAGCGAAACTCCTCCGGCCGGCGGAGAGCGGTAAGGCCGACTCCTGGACCTTTCTCGTCCTGCCAAAGAACGCCAGTGCGAAGCTCCCCTCGCGTGGCATCACGGCGATCGAAGGCACCATCGATGGCTTCCCCTTTGAAGCGGTTCTCGAGCCCGACGGCCAGAAAAGCCACTGGCTCAAACTGGACCGGAAGCTACGCGAAGCGGCAGGCGCAGAGGCGGGCGACGTTGTCACGCTGGAGATCGCGCCCGCGGCAGCGGAACCGGAACCCACGGTGCCGGCAGATCTGCGAAAAGCTCTCTCAGCCGCCCCGAAGGCGAGAAAATTGTGGTCGGACATCACGCCCAATGCGCGCCGAGATTGGATCCACTGGATCACCTCCGCCAAGCAGCCAGAGACGCGCGCGCGCCGGATCAAAAATGCGTGCTCGATGCTCGCGGCCGGGAAGCGACGCGTTTGCTGCTTCGACCGGTCTGGGTTCTACAGTAAAAGCTTGAGCGCTCCTAAAGCGGCGAGTTAAATGACTACTAGTTTATCTCGTTAATCGCCAACGTTCAGAGACCGACTGCAACTTTTACTCGGGAAAATTGCGGCGGCGAGTCGAGGCCTCTCGCGGCTACGAGCGAAGCTCAACGCGCCGGGCTGCTGTTGCCTGCTCGCGCTTTTTTCGCTTCGTCGATCACGCGCTGCTCGATCTCGCGTGGCATTTCTTCGTAGCGACTGAATTGCTCGGAGTGAACGCCGCGTCCGCCGGTAAGCGAGCGCAGGACACTTCCGTAGCGGTAGAGTTCCATCGCGGGAACGTCGGCGCGGACGATATGAAATTGTGCCTCGACATCCGTGCCGAGAATTCTCCCGCGACGGCTGGAAAGATCGCCCACGACTTTGCCTATGCAATCTTCTGGAATGCGCACCTCGACCAAATTGATCGGTTCGAGCAAACGGGGCCGCGCTTTCATGAACGCTTCCTTAAACGCCCAATAGCCCGCGACCTGGAATGCGATGTCCTTCGAGTCCACCGGATGCATCAGGCCGTCGTAAAAGTTCGCCTGCACGTCCACGACGCGACAGCCGGCGAGAATTCCTTCCGCACATGCGATCTCGATCCCACGCTGGACCGACGGCACGAACACGCGGTCCACGCACTGGCCTGAAAGTGATTCGCCGAACGCGATGCCGGAGTTGCGCGGCGCGGGCGCGAGCTTGAGGGCGACTTCGGCGAATTGCCCTGCGCCGCCGGTTTGCTTCTTGTGCCGATACCTGTGCTCGGCGCGGCCATGAATCGTTTCGCGATACGGCACACGCGGCTCGATGAGGTCGAAATGAAGGTGGAACCGCCGCCGCAGACGCTCAGCGATCACTTCGAGATGCAGTTCGCCCTGCGCGGAAATGATCGTCTGGTGCAGCTCAGGATCGGCGCGGAACACGAAGGCCGGATCTTCGTTGTGCAACGTCGCAAGCCCCGCGGCCACTTTGTCCTCTTCACCCCTCGCCTTGGGTTGCAGCGCGGCGTGAATGTTCGGGCGCGGATATTCCGGCACGGGAAGTTTCACCGGATGATGCGGGGCGCAGAGCGTGTCGCCGGTATGCGTTTGCTTCAGTTTCACCGTCGCGCCAATGTCGCCCGCGCCGAGACGCGACACCGTCTCGCGCGTGTGGCCGTTGAGCAGAAAAATTTGCCCGATGCGTTCCGTGACTTTGCGGTTGGCGTTGAACAAATCGCCGCCGGTCGTGATTTGCCCGGAATAAGTCCGGAAGAACGAAAGCTCGCCGAAGTGTTCTTCATTCATTGTCTTGAACACTTGCAGCACCAGCTCGGTGCCACCGAGTTTCACTTGCACCTGGGCGCCGCTGCGCGCGTGTTCTGCATCGACCTTCTCGCGATCGAGCGGCGAGGAACCGTATTTCGCGATGAAGTCGAGCAGACGCCCGACGCCGACGTTCGACGCGGCCGACGTGCAGAAGAGCGGGATGAACATCTGCGCCTGCACCGCCGCGTGAATGCCCGCGCGAAATTCCTCCTCCGACAACGAGCCTTGCTCGAAAAATTTGTTCAGCAACATGTCATCCGACTCCGCGATGAGTTCGATCAATTCACGATGCAGCTGCGTGGCACGCTCTTTCCATTCGCCGGTCGCCGGCTCCTCGCGAAACTTCCCGTGCCCGTCGGTTTCATACGTCACGACTTCGTTGCGCAAGACGTCGAGCACCTGGTTGAAGTTCGGCCCGGGATTGATCGGCACGTTTAACGGAAAAACTTTCGGCCCGTAATGTGCGCGCGCGTCGGCCAGCACTTCGTCGAAGTGCGCGTTCTGTTTGTCCACGGCGTTGACCACGATGACTTTCGGGATGCCGCAGTCCGTCGCGCAATTCCACACCCGCTCCGTGCCCACGCCAATGCCGTGTTGCGCGTGCACCACCACGAGCGCGAAATCCGCCACACGCACTGCCGCGAGCGCCTCGCTGATGAAGTCGAGATAACCCGGCGTGTCGAGGATGTTCAGCTTCCTGCCCATCCACGCGCAATGCATCAGCGAAGTCTGCGTGGAAATCTGGTGCTGCTTTTCGCTCACGTGATAATCCGAAACCGTGGTGCCTTGCGCGATGTTGCCCATGCGCCCGATGACGCCCGCGCATCCGAGCATCGCCTCGCTTAGCGTCGTCTTGCCCGACGTCGCGTGACCCACGATAGCAAAATTCCGAAGGTCCCCTGCAGAAGGCGTGGCCATAATTTCAAATCCGTTCCTGCTCTAAGCACGCCTCGAATTCGCCACGCGCGCAAGCTGAAAATCTCCGGCTCCTTGCGCGAGCGTTATGGTCGGACATCACGCCCAATGCGCGCCGAGATTAGTTCCACTGGATCACCTCCGCCAAGCAAACCGAGACGCGCGCGCCGGATCAAAAATGCCTGCTCGATGCTCGCGGCCAGGAAGCGCCGCGTTTGCTGCTTCGACCGCTCCGGGTTCTACAGTAAAAGCTTGAGGGCTCCTAAAGCGGCTGTTTAGATGAATAGTTCCTTCGTGAATCGCAGCTTTCTTCTCATCGTCATCGTCGGATTCGTCGTAGTGAGCTCTTCCACGGCGCAGTCCTCGCCACCGCCACTGCCACCGCTCAATTTAACGATCAAAGACCTGACGCCGAAGTTCCTTCAATTCTACGACGAAGCGACCAAGGAGAATGCATCGGCTGAGCGGCGCTGGGAACTATGGAAAAAAGATTACGACTTCGCGGCCGTGCCGCCGACGCCTGAAGGCGAGCAGATGGCGCGCAAAATCCTGGACGACGCCTGGCCCAAATACCCCGGTGTGCTCGATCGCATTCGCGGCGGCGCGACCAGCATCACGCCCGATCCACATGTGACCCTCGGCAAAATCGCCGAGCTGCTTCGGCCGCAGAGGCCCGTCAACATCACTTTGCTCGTCTATGTCGGCGGACTGGAAGGTAATGCCTTCACCGCTGCGCAAGACGGTAAGATCACGACCGCGCTACCGATCGAGGATGATCTCGCCACGCGCGCCTTGCGCATGACGCATGAGCTCACGCATGCCGTGCACATTTCGATGGGCAGCTTTTCCGGCGGCTGGATTCGCACTATCGGCACCACGGTACTGACGGAAGGCCTAGCCATGCGTGTGACGCAACAACTGCTGCCCGGTCATCCGGAGAGTTATTACGTCGAAGCCCGGTCCGGCTGGTTCGAGGAGGCAGCGAAACTCCGGAACGCGATCCTGAAGGACGTCCGCAAGGCGGTGGAGTCAGATAAGTCCGAAGATGTGATGCGCTTCACCATGGGCAAAGGTCCGAGCGGAATTGAACGCGAAGCCTACTACGCCGGCTGGGTTGTGGTGGGCTATTGGATCGAGCACGGAATGACCTTCACCGAGATTGCGCGTATCACGGAAAAGGAAATGCCCCGCCGCGTCGGCGAAACAATCGACACGCTCCTGGCGGCAAAGTAGCTGTTGCGCCGACGCAATACCATCTGCTGCGACAATCCTTTTGGCTTCGTTATGCCTGCTCGATGCTGGCTGCCGGGAAGCGACGCGTTTGCTGCTTCGACCGGTCCGGGTTTTACGACAAAAGCTTGAGCGCTCCTAAAGCGGCGGTTTAGAAGAAGACTGGTTGACACGCAAACTGCCGAGATTCACAGACTGAGCCCTATTTGCCTTCCGTCTTTTCGTAGCAACTCTTCAGTCCATCCGCTTTCATTCTCTCATCTTTTGCCGTAGAACATTGCCCAATTGAGTGCCTCCTTGAGAACGTACGGATCTCACCGGAACCACAGTTCAGATTGCGACTAGGTTCGTCAGGTGCGCACTTCTTCAATCGACGTTCCGGGCTCAACATTCTCTTAAACGAAATCGTTGTTCCCCCACATGCTTGGGCCGCGGCGCCACGGCAAGTCTCAATTGCTCTGACAAACGCATGCGATTTAAACTGTCCGTACTGCTTCGCGCCGAAACATCGAGCCTGCGCCCAATTCGGGCACGAGCGTCCGGGGTCAGAGCTAACAATCGACAGTAATTGTCGTTTAGTCGTGTGACCCCCTTTTCATTTCGCGCGGGACTTGATGTAACTTGGGACGTTATGATCACATCAATTCACACCTTGATTTACTCCGACGACGCGAAGGCAACGCGGGCGTTTCTGCGGGACGTGCTCGGCTGGAAGTATGTGGCCGAAGATTGGGATAACGATTGGCTGATCTTCAAATCGGGACCGAGTGAGATGGGTGCGCACCCGACGCACAGCGTTTGGGAAGGCAAAACTTATGATCACCCGCGGCAGCACTCGATCGCGATCATGTGCGATGACATCGATGCGACGGTGGATGAGTTGCGGGCGAAAGGCGCGCAGTTCCGCGGCCCAATCGAGGAACGCGAGTACGGTCGCGTGATCATGATGATCGTGCCGGGCGCGGATGACATGCAGCTTTACCAGCCGACACATAAGCTGGCGTATAACCTGTAAGCCTGCTGAAACGGGAAGACGATCCCTGGTATGGAATCTGAATAAGCGCTGATGCTCACGATCGAGAACGTCACGAAACGCTTCGGCGAGATCGTCGCCTTGGATCGCGTCTCGCTTTCACTCGCGCGCGGCGAATTCTTCGGATTGCTTGGACCGAACGGTGCGGGCAAGACAACGCTGATGTCGTTAGTCGCCGGATTGCGCGCGCCGGATAGCGGAAGCATTTCGATCAATGGACAACGCGTTGGTCCAAATGCGATGGCACCGCGCCACGAGCTGGGCTTCGTGCCGCAAGCG
Organism: Candidatus Udaeobacter sp.; assembly: GCA_013372845.1. Lineage (GTDB taxonomy): Bacteria > Verrucomicrobiota > Verrucomicrobiia > Chthoniobacterales > UBA10450 > Udaeobacter. Next base: position 8,943 of record JAALOD010000089.1, on the reverse strand, counting down.
ATCGCCCTGTACGAAGAGCTGAGCGCCGAGGAAAATCTGCGGCTTTTCGGAAAGCTCTATGGTCTCGCCGGCCAGGAGCTGCGCGCTCGTGTCGATCACGGGCTGCACGCGGCGCAGTTATTCGAACGACGGCAGGACAAACTACACACCTATTCCGGCGGAATGAAACGCCGGATCAACGTTGTGGCGTCCATTCTGCATCGGCCGGCCTTGCTCCTTTGCGACGAGCCGACGGTCGGCGTCGATCCGCAATCGCGAAACGCCATCTTCGAGTTCCTCCAACGGCTGAATGCCGACGGGATGACAATCGTTTATTCGACGCATTACATGGAGGAAGCGACCCGGCTTTGCTCACGCATTGCCATCATCGATCACGGCCGCATGCTCGCATTGGGAACGCTCGATGAGCTGCTGACGCACCTGCCGTTCAGCGAGTTGGTTCGCATCGCGCGCAACGACCGGACCACCGCGCAAATGCAAGCACTCGCCGAGTACGGTGAGATCACGAAAGCAGAAGACGCGTATCTATTTAAACTGCGCGATGGCCTGCGCTTTTCCGCATTTTTCGCCGCTGCCGAAGAGCTCGGCTTGCCTTATCGCTACTTCAACATTCGCCGGCCGACGCTGGAGGATTTGTTCCTCCATCTCACCGGGAAAAATCTTCGCGACACCTGAACGATGCGCACGGTTGTGGTTCTGGTCGGCAATGAGTTCCGGCGCTTCGCGGCCGATAAAGTGGCCATCTCGCTCACCTTCATCGTCCCGCTGGTCCTCATCTACATTTTCGGAAACGTTTTCGGCGTGAACTCCGAAGAACGCGTGCCGAAAGGCATTCCGCTCGCGGTGGTAAATCAGACGGACGCGCCCGCTCCGGCCGCAATTATTTCTGCGCTGCAAAAGGAGCCCGCCTTCAAGGTCATCACGTCGCACAAAGATGCGAATGGCGTTGAGCGCGTGCTGACCGAAGCAGAAGTGCGCGAGATGATGCGCGCCGGCGACATTCGCTTTGCGCTCATCTTTCCCGCGGATGCAACGAGCGACTCTGACGTGGCGTTGAAAATGAAGTTCCTGCGCAACGCGCGGAACGAAATCGAAACGGAGACGGTGGATGGCTTACTGCAGAAGACGATCTTCACCGCCGCGCCGCAGGCGTTGCTGGCATCGTTGCAGCGGTTGGGCGCGAATCAGGTTGGCAGCGAGACCATGGCGCGTTTCAACCACTCGTTAGCCGACGCGATCGCCCGCGGGTTCGGCGGCGATCCGGCGAAGATTCTGCACTCCATCGAAACCGGCGAGTTCAACATCCCAGGGACCACACCAACCAACACGAACGGGAACTCATTTCTTGATCGCCTGATCAAGATCGAGCGCGAAGAAATCGGCGGCGAACACGCGAAGAGTCCAATCGCGACTCGCAGCGTCGGCGGCTATGCCGTGATGTTTCTGCTCTTTTCGCTCACCGGCGCGTCCACTTCGCTCTTCGATGAAAAGAAAGCCGGCTTGTATCAGCGACTGCTCGCCGCGCCCGTGCGACGGACGCACATTCTTTGGAGCAAATACATCTTCGGCATCCTGCTGGGTGTGGTGCAACTGCTCACGCTTTTCGTCGCGGGCCGTGTCCTCTTCGGCGTCGATATCACGAGCAACGTCTTCAATCTACTCCTCATCTGTCTGGCCGCGGCAAGTGCCTGCGTTGCCTTCGGCATGTTGCTCGCCGCGCTCGCGCCGACGGCCGCGGCGGCGAACGGCATGGGCACGTTGCTCATCCTGACCATGAGCGCGGTCGGCGGCGCCTGGTGGCCGACCAGCTTCATGCCGCCATTCATGCAGCAGTTGAGCAAGTTCACGATCGTCTATTGGTCGATCGAAGGCTTCCTCCGCGTGCTTTGGGCAAACTGCAACACGCGCGAGCTGCTCCCGGTGCTCGCCATCCTGCTCGCCTTCGCTGCCGCCGCGAACACGATCAGCATCTGGCGTTTTCGCCACGGCCAGATCTTCGAGTAGCGAAGGCGAACGCCTTGCGTGCACCCGACGCACAGCGTGTGGGAAGGCAAGACTTATGATCGCCCGCGGCAGCACTCGATCGCGATTATGTGCGATGAAATCGCGCGGCTTTGAGACATAGACAGAGTGACTGCCTGCAACTTTTCTTTTGCGAATGGCTCGAATACCTCGAATAAGCGCAGTCACCAGACATAACCCATCAGGGAGAGATCCATGAACAGAACTGCGAGGCAAACGGTCAGGTTCACCCCCGCCGCGTGAAGGTGGATAAGCTTCTAGCAGCGATACGGACCTGATCACGCAACCATGCGTGCGCCGGCTCCGTGTTTAGGCGCGAATGCCACGCCATGAAGTATGGAAAAGCTTTGATCTCGCGCGGCGGTTCCACCACGCGCAGACCAGCTATCGGAGCGGTGATCTTGGCCAACTTGCGAGGGACCGTCAGGACCAAATCGGTTTTGGCGATGGCGAAGATCGCGGGCAAAAAGAACGGAAGACGAAGCGCGACGCGCCGCTTTACGCCAAGCTGCGCCAGAGGACGATCCACCATGGTTTGCTGACCACCCAGAGTTTCGACCAGCGCGTGCGGGAGCTGCAGATATTGCTTGAGTGTGAATCGACGCTTCCGAACGGGCTGGGTCGATCCGACCAGACAAACAAAGTCTAAATTAAAAATCACTTCGCTCTCCAAAGTTGGAGGCACTGCTTCTGCGCTGCGAGCGAGATCGATTCGCCCTGCGACAACATCCTCGTACGCTTGAGTGCGCCACGCCGATATCTCCAGTCTGGCATGAGGAGCCGCCTTTCGTACGCGCTCGAGAAGAGCTGGCAGCAGAATCGCGGACCCGTGGTCCGTCATCGCGACTCGAAAACGTTCCTGACTTCCTGCGGGATAGAATTCCTCCCCTTGCACCATCGCGGCGAGCCGGCCCATGATCGATTCCAGTTCGCGCAACACACGTTCCCCGCGCGGCGTCCTCTCATAAACGCGTCCTGTGCGAACGAGGAGAGGATCTCCGAATGTTTCGCGTAGCCGGTCCAGTGCTCGGCTCATCGCGGGTTGACTTAGGAAGGAGCGTTTCGCGGCGTGGCTTACGTGCCGTTCCTCCAGCAGCGCATAAAGTGCGTGTAACAGATTCAGGTCAACATTTCGTAAATGCACTTCACGCATAGTAAGTATTCAAACAATGCATTTTTAGAATAATAAGCACAACGCATTTTTTGGATAATGAAAACAATAGTAACAAAAAGTGCCATTGTAACTGGTGCGTCTGGCGGAATCGGACGCGTGGTGGCAAAAAGGTTGGCCAAGGATGGCTTTGCCATCTGCGTGCACTATGCTGGCAATCCGGCTAAAGCTGAATCAGTCGTAGACGAAATCAACAACGCCGGCGGAAAGGCCGTCGCCGTGCAGGCGGACGTGGCGAAGGCCGCGGATGTTGAAAACCTTTTCAAACAGACGCTCGAAGCTTTTGACAAGGTCGACGTGGTCGTGCACTCGGCCGGAATTATGCCGCTGCTTCCAATCTCTGGAGGCAATGTCGAGACTTTCGACAAAGTAATCGCGACCAATTTGCGCGGAACTTTTCTGGTGTTGGGACAAGCGGCACATCACGTTCCCGCAGGCGGGCGCATCATCGCTTTCTCAAGCAGCGTCATTGCAAAGTCCTTTCCGACCTACGGTCCTTACATCGCTTCCAAAGCGGGCGTGGAAGGCCTGGTGCGGGTTCTTGCCAATGAATTGCGAGGCCGCAACATAACGGTCAACGCCGTTGCCCCGGGTCCGATCCCAACTGAGTTGTTTCTAAAGGGAAAGACTCAGGCGCAGATCGAAGAATTCAAAAAACTTCCTCCGCTGGAGCGATTAGGCCAGGCGGAAGACATCGCTGGTGTCGTGTCATTCCTCGCCGGCCCGGACGGCGGATGGGTGAACGCGCAGGTTCTGCGTGCCAACGGCGGTTTTGCCTGAGCTTTTCCGAATCTTGATTTTGCTGGATCCCAAATCCAAACCAGAAATGAACAAACATACGAAGAACATTATTGTTATTACTGGCGCATCGAGTGGTTTTGGCGCTTTAGCTGCGCGCGCTTTAGCAAAGGCAGGTCACACTGTCTATGCGAGCATACGCGAGACTAAGGGCCGCAATGCGCCACAGGTTGAAGAGGCGAAAAAATTCGCCAA
>JAALOD010000089.1:3941-4345 GCA_013372845.1 Candidatus Udaeobacter sp. | reverse complement strand
TTCACCGGTGGCACGAATCACTTCGCGCATGCCGGGTCGCCCGCCGACAAGGCGCGAGCCGCCGAATACGAAGCGGGTCCTTATGCGGGTTTCGCCGACGAAGTGCGCACGGGCTTTGCCTCAATCGTGCCGGCCGATGCGGACGTCGCGGACGTCGCGGACGCCATTGTGAAGGTGGTCGATACTCCATTTGGCAAGCGCCCTTTCCGCGTGCACATCGATCCAACGCAGGACGGCGCCGAGGTCGTCAATGCAGTTTCGGATCGTGTGCGCGCTGAGCTTCTTCGCCGCATTGGGCTCGCTGACGTCTTGACGCCACGGGCGCTTACTTCTCCGTTGCAGAATGCAGCATGAAGAAGCTGAAACTACGTTTCAGAATATGAGCAAAGGACAATTCCGCGCAG
>JAALOD010000089.1:0-3931 GCA_013372845.1 Candidatus Udaeobacter sp. | reverse complement strand
GCGACAGTAATAGGAACCTCAACATGTATGCTATCACGGGAGTAACTGGTAAAGTTGGCGGCGCAGCCGCTCGCGCACTCTTAGCAGGCGGCCAATCGGTGCGAGCTGTCGTGCGGAATGCCGACAAAGGTCAAGTCTGGAGGAACCGAGGTTGCGAGGTGGCTCTTGCCACAATAGAGGATGGAGCCTCTCTCAGCGTTGCCTTTCAGAGAGCAGAAGCGGTCTTTGTGCTCGTCCCTCCAAACTTCGATCCCTCTCCGGAATTTTCTGAGGCCCGAGAAATTGCAAAGGCCCTCCACTCCGCGCTAGCCGCAGCGCGTCCGAAGCGCGTTGTTTATCTCTCTACTATCGGAGCACAGGCCCGCGAAATGAACCTGCTGACTCAGCACTCCATTATCGAGAAGGCGATCGGCGACTTGCCCATACCTATCACGTTCTTGCGCCCGGCTTGGTTTATGGAGAATTGCGGTTGGGATGTAACTCCGGCGCGCGAAACGGGTGTCGTTCCCAGTCTTTTGCAACCGCTCGATAAACCAGTACCGATGGTTGCCACAGCCGACATTGGCCGTGTAGCTGCCGAACTGCTCCAGGAGACCTGGAAAGGCCACAGAGTCGTCGAGTTGGAGGGGCCGCACCGTGTGACTCCTAACGAGATCGCGACCACCTTCGCTGATCTGCTTGGCCGTCCTGTGAGAATGGAACCAGTACCGCGCGAAACTTGGGAGTCACTATTCAAATCGCAAGGCATGAAGAACCCCACACCGCGCATCAAGATGCTTGATGGCTTCAACGAAGGCTGGATCGAGTTCGAGAGCGCTGAGGCTGGCTCTCGAAAGGGAAAAGTCGCGCTGGAAGCCGTGCTGCAAACGCTCATCGAGTCGAGATGAAAGTCGTGATCGTTCCCTGAGAAACGCCGCTTGTGATCATCGCAGGCAAACTCCCGGATGGTCGGTAATCCCGGAAGCAATCGCCCAGTGAAATAACGCAAATCAACCGTTAGGCACGTAAAGGAGACCAATGAAAAGTTCACACCCGCGCCAAATTCCCTTCACTGGCGTCCGCCTCAGGTTCGACAGCAAGAAAAGCTTCGACGAGGTCCTGTCAGCCCTACTGGCGGATGTGGGAGACAAACCGCTGTTGATCAACGACGTTGCTGCTAACTCCGAAAGCTGGGACTCGTACAAGAAAGAAATCGAGTCTCACGTCGGTCCGAGCGGTTTCAGTCTATTCGCCACAATCGATCACGGCGCCTGGATCAAGAAAGTCGGCATCCGAAGGAAGGTTCTGCGATTGATCATTGGAAACCCAACAATTGCCATGTTGCGTCATGATTTGTCGGCAGGCCTGTTTGTGCCCGTTGAACTTATCCGCGTTGAAGAAGACCATGGTCACTGCAGCCTGACATACGTGAGGCCTTCATCCCTGATGGTCGTAGAAACAAATGACGCTTTGCTCGCCGCCGCCAAACAGCTTGATTCCAAGCTTCAGGCGCTGGCCACAAAGGTGACAAGCGCCTAGCGCGTACAAAAGAAGCGACTTGTTGATCATCCCGATCGACTCGACGAGATTTCCTTGTTGATCGCGATTCCAAGATCTAATTTTGCTCATCTACCAACGCCGGTCGAAGCGTTGCCGCGTCTTTCCGAGATCTTGGGAGGTCCACGCTTGTTGATCAAACGCGACGATCAAACCGGACTCGCCTTTGGCGGTAACAAGACTCGCAAACTGGAATTTCTCGTGGCGGAAGCGCATGATCAGGGAGCGAGGACCCTGGTCTCTGGCGGAGCACTGCAATCTAATCATTGTCGTCAGACCGCCGCGGCAGCGGCTCGATTCGGTTTCAAATGCATTCTGGTCCTAACAGGCGATAAACCAAGACAGCCATCGGCAAATCTGTTGCTCGATGAATTGTTTGGAGCACAGGTTATCTATGTCGCCGAGCGGAAAGATCGCGACAGAATTCTTCAGGAAACATTTGATCAAGCGGCAGAAAAAGAAATGAGACCTTATCTCGTTCCCTATGGTGGATCGAGTCCCACAGGCGCGCTGGGATATGCCTTCGCGATGAAAGAGCTCATAGAGCAAAACCTCCAGGCGGATTGGATCGTGTTTGCTACATCCTCCGGTGGCACGCACGCGGGACTCCTGTTGGGTCAGCGCGTGTTTGGATATAAGGGCAAGATCCTGGGAATTAGCATTGATGAATCAGAAGAGTGGTTGAAGCAACACGTCTCGGAATTGGCGTCGTTGGCCAGTGAAAAATTGGTGAGGCGTATTGAGTTCACACCAGGCGAGGTATTGGCAAACGCCAACTATTGCTCAGCGGGTTATGGGGTGTTGACCGAGCGTGAACGGGAAGCAATTCGTTTGTTTGCAACACACGAAGGTCTCTTGTTAGACCCTGTCTATACCGGACGCGCCGCTGCCGGGATGATTGATCTGATCCGTAAAAGATTTTTCAAGACAGACGAGACTGTCTTGTTCCTGCACACAGGAGGACAACCTGCGTTGTTCGCGGATCAATACGCAAATAAGATTTAAGCGGGGGATTAGCCGCCTGTTTCCATGCGGTGGAATTACAATTCAGCGACCACCAGACAGGCGTCGTCCGTCAGCACTTTGGAGCCGGCAAAGTTGTAAACATCACTAATAATGGCTTCGAGCAGAGACTCAGTGGGCTGATGAACATTGGATCGAATGCTTCGCTGCAAACCTTCAATGCCAAAGTAACTGCCTCCCTTGTCCTCCGCCTCGACAACGCCATCAGTGAAAAAGAGAAGCAAATCGCCCTCCGCAAGTTTAACTTCAGTCGTCTTAAACTGTGCGTTGGGGATCAGGCCCATCGCAGGCCCGCCGGAACCCTCGGCAGAGGCCACCGTTTGGACTTCGCCCGCTGTTCGCCGAACATGCTGCGGCGCAGGATGACCCGCGCGGGCGAAACGCGCGTCGCGCCCTCTGATATTGATGACACAGTAAAGCACCGTCGCGAAGACCAGCGTGCCGGTCTGTTTCAAAATCCTCGTGAACTCGTTGTTCAGCTGTGTGAGAAGTCGACCAGGATCGGCGGCGTCAACCGCGTGCGTTTCGATTAATGCCCGTAACATGGCGGTGATCAACGCCGCGCGCACTCCGTGTCCCATCACGTCGCAGATACAAACACCGGCCGTGTCGTCTGAAAGACGTGCGATGTGAAAGAAATCGCCGCCCATCATACTGGCTGGCAGGTAGCGGTGATAAAATCGCAGTCTCGTCGGTCCCTGACTCGAACTTCCCGGAAAACTCGGGTACACATTCGGCATTAGCGCCTGCTGTAACTCCGTTGCCATACGCAGGTCGGTTTCCATTTGTTCATTCTTGTGACGAATCACCCGGTCGCGCTCTTCCAGTTCGCGGATGTTTGTCAACAAGAGGGCGTTTTGTACTTTGAAAAGTGTCTCCGTGGCGATGAATCCTAGAAACCCACCTCTTTCATCCACTAACAGCACGTCGTCATAGAAGTTCTCGTCCGGACGCGCAAACACGGCGCGCAAGACATCTCCAATTGGCATCGCGACATCGATGCGCGTCTCTTGTTTGCAAAGATGCTCGGCAATCGGCTTTCGCGCCCAAAGCGAAAACCCGTAACGTCCACCGAGCAACGCTGCCGTTTCTTGTCGCGAACACATCCCGAGCAGGCGCTCGCCGTCGAGCACGGCCACAAAGTTTGTGACCCCGTTCTTAAGAAGCTCAAAAACGGTTTCCATTGATGCGCTGCCTTGGGTCACCGTCCGATGGCTGACAAGCGTGCGTAAATCGATCGATTCGGCGCGCACCGGTGGACGAAAATCGAGAGGAGCGGGAGAAGCTTTTTCCTGGGACTGCGCGGTCGCGTGCACAAACATCTTACTAACAGGTTTTGACAGTCAATGTGTGTAACAAATTAATGACAGGC
>JAALOD010000088.1 GCA_013372845.1 Candidatus Udaeobacter sp. | reverse complement strand
CATTCGCCAAATGGGTTTCACCTGCATCTGGACGAAGGCGAAATGCCTGCTCGATGGCCGCTTCAGCCAATGCCAGCCGTGTCGGCGTATGGTCGAAGCCGAGAAAATAGAGCTGCTCATGTGCGTATGCGAGTTGGCAGTATGCCTGAAGAAAAGAGGGGTCGCGCGCGACGGCCTGATTCAACAAGTCGACCGCCTGCAGCAAGTTTGCTTTCAGGCCGCTGCTAAGACGGAGCGCGAGCAGATTCTTGGCGCGATTGTAGAGGTCGAAAGCAAGGAGGTCGGTTGTCGGCGGCTGCTCAACGGCCAGTTTCTCCGCAGCCGAAATTTTCGCGCGAAGCCGCTGAGCGACATTTCGCGCAAGCTCGCTTTGGACCGCAAACAGGTCATTCAAATCGCGGTCATATCCCTCCGACCAGACGAGCACACCAGTACCAGCGTCTATCAATCGAGCCTTGATGTGAAAACGGGCGCTTCCCCGACTGTGGGACACAGTACCCTCGAGAATGTGAGAAACCCCAAGGGCTTTGCCAATTTCACGAACGTTCCGCTTTCCGCGATACTTCATCACGCTGGTGTGGCTGATCACCCTGAGATCGCGAATGCTGGCGAGCTTGGTTAAAATGTCATCCTGAACGCCATCGGCAAAAATAGCGTCCTCTTTGTCGTCGCTCAAAGTTTCGAACGGCAGAACAGCAATGCCGGTTGTTGCTGGTGGGTTCGGCGCGCCGCCCTTCCACGTCATCACCGCTGCACCCAATCCCAACGTCAGCAGGAGCGCTGCCATTCCTGCAACAACCGGATTCCGCCGTGTCCAGCGCCAAACCCGCGCAGACGGCGAAAGGGGCCGCGCTGCGATAGGCTGCCCTTCCAGCCAGCGTTCGAGCTCTTCGGCAAGATCGCCCGCTGAGCGATAACGCGCACCTGGTCCCCGCTCCAAACATTTCGCGCAGATTGTTTCCAGATCCCGATCCAACCCAGGCATCAGAGTGCGCAGCTTCGGTGCCGGTTTCTCGCTCGCTTGCTGGATCACCTTCAGCGCGTGCTCACCCAAAAATGGCGGACGACCCGTCAGCAGATCGAACAAAATCGCACCCAAACTGTATACGTCGGCCGTAGGACCAAGTTTGCCCGACCCGGCGCCTGCTGGATTCACTTGCTCCGGTGCCACGTAATCAGGCGCGCCAAAGCTAGTAAGCGTGCGCGTCAGATTGCTCGTCGGTTCCAGGCATTTGGCGAGACCGAAATCGCTCACCAGCGGTTCGCCGCGTCCATCCAGCAAAATGTTCCCAGGCTTCAAATCCCGATGCAGGATCCCCTGTCCATGCGCGTATTGCACCGCCCGCGCCACCTTCGCCATCAACGCCACCGCTCGGCGCGACTCACCACGCAATGCCGGGGCCGCATCCAGTAAACTGCCCCCACCAGCAAACTTCATGCTGAAAAACGGCAGCCCGTCGTCGCACTCGCTCACTTCATAGATTGGCAGAATGTTCGGATGAACGAGGCTTGCTGCAGTCTCCGCCTCACGGCGAAAACGCACCAGCGTCTCCCGTGAGTCGGCGTGATAAGGTAAAATTCGTTTCAGCGCCACGATGCGGCGCCTATGTCGCGCCCGGTAAACAACGCCTATGCCGTCGCGCCCGATTTCTTCAAGGATTTGATAATCGCCTACTCGCCACTCGGCATCCGGCACATCAAGTTCGCCAAGCACGTCCTCGAGCGTTTCCTCCGCCTGATGCGGAGGGACCCGAGCGCCCAGACCCTGAGCAAGCAGACAACTCAGACACAGACTGCGTCCAATACGCGACGCCGATCCGCACTGCGGGCAGATGAGCGGTTCCTTTTGCAGACGAATCGAAACAGGAATGCCGCTCATCGGATTCTGAAAACTTAAAAAGGACTGCAACTGCGAGGGAGCGGGTGGACGAGAGTCGAGTATCGGCGCCGACGCTTCCTCTATGCTTTCTCCGGAATTGGCGGAGCAGAGTTCTCGAAAAAAATGCGATCGCTCATCAATACAAATGGACAGCAATCGGACACAAGGTGGCTCCTCGACCAGAGCCGCCGGACATCTGATGCTCAAATCGAACATCAGACCGAATCGTTGCAGGATGAAAAAGATTTAACGCTCAAGGGTCTTTTGCGAAAATGCGTCAGAAACTCGATGCGTCCGAATGTAGCTCTACAGAAGAGCGCGCGCCGTGAAATGCCGACGCCAGGAGGCGCGCTTTCGGAAAATCAGAAGCCTTCGCCTAAAATCGCGACTAGCGACCTTTTACGGCTGCGTCCCCGAGCGATTCGCGGGCTCGTGAACGCCCTGACTTCGATATTCCGACCTCGGATCTCGAACTATTCTGCCGCGCTCAACGCCGCACAGAGATAACGGAGTTCGTCGTCGATCTCGGCCGGGCCTTCGACGGTTTGAGCAACTTCTTCGCGGAGCAGCGCGCGATAGCGTTCGCGTAATCTGTGCACAAGGCGTTTCACCGCCGCCTCCTGGAGGCCCAGCGTTTTTGCGAACTTCGCGTAGGAAACGTCTTCTCGTTCAGCTGCAAGGCAACTGTTCAACACATCAAAAACACGTCGACGCCCACGTTTTTCGCATTCATCGCCCAATCGCCGCAACGCGCGCTCGACCACCGTGGCCGCCCAGCGGACATCGAAAATTCTTTCCGGCGACCATTTGTCCGAGTCCTGCTCCGGGATCGACAAGTGCGATGGCGCCTCAGCCATCCAATCGTCCCACGAAACGAATTGCACGTCGCCGCCGCGTTTTCGGGCATGGCGTTTGTCCACGGCGTCGTGCAAGAAATTCTGCAATGCCTTGAGCACCAGTGAACGAAACCGTCCCCGGCTCCGGTCGGCCCGCTGCAAGAGCCGACCTTTCAGTACCATGGCGAAAAAATCCTGTGTCAGGTCCTGGGCATCGGGGACGGAGTGACCCTGGCGGCAAATGAACGCGAAGACTGGCCGCCAATAGATTTTGCAGAGCTCGGCAAGGGCGGCGTGCGCCTTCTCTTCGTCACCCTTAGAATCCGTGCAGGACAAGACGACGCTCCACCGCGTCGTCATGAAACGGTCGGGGCGGCGGGCGGTGGCCGAGGATGCTTCGGGTTTCACAGCCGCGGATCATCTCATTTGTACGATTGTTAGGCAAGCTCGGAATTTTCCGCCCCCTACTGGAATACTGCGCGTTGCGGCAGATCGATCCTGCGCTGGAGGCGATGCCGACCACAGAAGCCAGGGTGCAGGTCTGACGTCGGATATCGTGACAAAAACGCGGTTATGGAAATTGGCACAGGGATTCCGGGACAGGATTCCCTGCGCCATCAAGTTCCTGACACTGCGCCATCTCGTCAGTCATCGCAGTGTCCGGGGCCAATCGTTCCCTCGTTAAATTCCGTGAGGGTATCAGTTAGCTCGCTGGTCTGGCTTGGTGACAAATAACCGGTGCCAACCGGCGGTACGATCAACCCTCCGATCATGCTGTCCGCGTCAATTACGGTTTGCTGAACCAGCGTTGGATCCGCTCCGTTGGCTATATTCAATTTTGCAGCAATGAGCTGGTGCGCCAGGATCACGAGCCCGTTGCCCTGCGCGGGACGATTCAGGACTTGAAGTAGCTGTGATTCATTGTAGCTGACGGCACCGAGGGTCAGGCTTTGCAACGGCCAAACATCGGAATGGTTTTTCCAGTAGCCCTGCGTATACGTGCAATTTTGTCCGGGATTGCACGGTAGCGTCGCGCAGTCAATGGTATTACTCCACGGGCTTGCATCACAAGATTCTGTTTCGTTCACGCGGCAACGGAACACATACGCGGTGTCACACAAGAGCGGGTCGCCCGCGCAACCTCTTCGCACACCAAGGGAGTCGAACAATCGATCATCGCCGATCACCACCGCCATCGTTTGGTTTGGCGCCAGATTGTTGGGAAAGCTGGCCTGGCAAACTTCGGCTGGATCATCGGGCCACTCATTCCCGTTGGCGATAAAGTCCGCCAACGTCATCCATTCGATGACAAATCCATTCGGAGCGCCGGGCTCCCCAGCGGTGACATCAATTGCTATGTTTGAAGATGCAGACGTGGAACACGCAATAGCCGGCTTGTCTAGCTGACATGGCGTAGGCGTTGGGGTTGGCGTAGCGGTAGGAGTAGGTGTTGGAGTTGCTGTAGGCGTTGACGTAGGGGTTGCGGTGGGAGTCGCCGTAGCTGTTGGTGTTGCCGTTGGCGTTGGAGTTGGTCAGGGGTCGGGGTAGCCGTTGGGGTCGCTATAGGAGTGGCTGTTGGAGTCGCACTCGGAGTGGGGTGACCGTTGGAGTAGACGTCGGAGTTGGGTCCGGAGTTGGTGTTGGCGTAGGAGTCACCGTCGGTGTTGCCGTAGGAGAAGCTGTTGGCGTCGCGGTCGGAGTAGGGATAGGTGGGGATGTGCAATCCTTGCATTTCTCGATGGTAAAGCGTGCCACATACCACGGGTCTTTTACGAATACGACCGTCCGCGTCCAGCAAAACACACATCCTTCCGGTGTAGTAAAGGTTCCGGCACAATAAGATGAACCGTCATCCTGTTTACGCTTGGTAATCGCTAAGCCGGGGACTCGGTTAGGCAGATGCGCCAATGCTTCTGGTAGGCGACTGGCTTGCGGCCAGCGGCTAATCGCTTTCTGCGCTTTGCTCGTTGCCTTGTCTAGTGCGGTTCTTAACCCATTCCCTCTGAATTGTCTTCGGAAAGAATGATGTTCGCGCCTACCGCCCCCCTTGGAAAGGCTGCCAGTTCGTCGTGTGTGAACTTGGCGATTGTAGCATCTATTTTTGCTGCAGAAACGTGGCCTTGCTGCCTTTCGTTCGGTGTCCGGCTGCCTCGAGTGGCGCGCAGGGCGCTAAAGCTACTACAACTGCCAATGCTGCTGCTATCTGTGTTAGAAGTTTAGTGCAATCATTCCTACGATGAATGCTGTCGTCTGAATGACATCCTCCGAAATGAGTATGTCGGACAACCACCGTATGAGCGCGATCGCGATGACAGTGATGAGGAATATCTTTATGCCAGTCACGTCTTGAAAAAAGCACAACGCTGCAGCCTGTCGAACGTTTCAAACATGCTGAACGGAATGCAGATGAAGAACACTGCTATCCAAAAAATTCTTCGAGTCATTTGGTCCGTTCGTTGTTGGTGAGATTGTTGACACAAGACTGCACTCCCCGAAGGAAGTGCAGAATGAGTGTGAACTCTTACTCGTAGATGCCAACCGGATTGACTGTCTCACTTGATGGAGGCATCAGCGGCAGATCGGCGCAGTGGCCGGGGCCAGTGTTGCCCTTGTTGTAGTCATCAAGTGCAGTAACCAGTGCGCTCGTTGCGCTAGTCGGCAAGCTGTCAGTCAATACATTCAGATCGCCGATGAGGGCGTCTGCTGCGTCAAGCGACGCTTGGATAGCGGACGGGTCTGCGCCATCCGCGATGTTCAGCTTGGCAGCAATCAACTGACGAGCCAGCGCATTCAAACCATTGCCCTTCACAGGGGTGTTCAGAATTGCGCACAGATCAGCAGTCGAATAGGTGACGTTCCCTAGCATCAGAGAATCGACAGGCCAGAAGTCATCGTTGTTGCCTTGATGACAATCACTGCTGCCGTGACTTGCCCAAAAGCCTTGCGTCACTGTGCAACCCGGTGGCGTGGGCGTAGGCGTGCCCGATGGTGTCGGGGTAGCTGTCGGCGTAGGCGTTGGCGTCGGCGTTGGCGTCGGGTCTGGCGTCGGCGTTGGCGATGGTTCATCGCAGTGCGGCACACCCGTGTTGCCTTCGTTGTATGCAGTCAGTGCTACGACGAATGACGAGACCACTGAAGGATCGAGCGTGTCTGTTCCAACTACGAGATCACCAATCAGCGCATCAGATTGACTGATGGTGTTGGCAATCGGAGCTGGGTCAGCGCCATTCGCAATGTTCAATTTCGCTGCAATCAACTGATGCGCAAGATCGATCAAACCGTTGCCTTGAACTGGCGTATTGAAGATCGCGCACAGATCGCCTTCAGAGTAACTATGCTTGCCTAATTGCATTGGCAATGCGGCGAGAAGCCATTGACCGGGATTGTTCCCTTGCGCGCAGTCGCCAGCACCGTGACTCTTCCAATAACCTTGCGTGAACGCGCAGCCCGATGGGGTTGGCGTAGGTGTCGCGCTAGGAGTTGGAGTAGCAGTTGGCGTCGGCGTCGCTGTCGGGGTAGGCGTTGCCGTAGGCGTCGGCGTCGCTGTCTGTGTTGGTGTGGCCGTGGGCGTTGGAGTTGCCGTTGGTGTTGGTGTTGCCGTTGGCGTTGGCGTCGCGGTAGGCGTCGGCGTTGGCCTTGGCGTAGCCGTTGGTGTCGGCGTGGCTGTCGGCGTCGGCGTTGGCGTGGCTGTTGGCGTGGCCGTGGGGGTCGGCGTTGGCCGTGGCGTGGGTGTAGGCGTCGGCGTTGGTGGCTTGGGTGTAGGTCTGGGCGTCGGAGTCGGCGGACGCGGCGTAGGAGTCGGTGTCGGCTCTGGCGGCGTATCGCATATCTGAATCCACATGTTCACCACGTACCAAGGGTCGTGAAAGAACGCTGTGGTGCGTTCCCAGCACAATTTGTAACCTTGGAACTCGAACGTGCCGCTGGCCTTGCCGCTCTTGGACTGATTGATTGCAGCCATGCGGGCTACCAGCTGATAGGCACCGGCCTTCTCCGTGGCGTTCCAGTTGGAACTGCCGATTGCCCGCCTGATGTCCTCCACAGCTTTGTTGAGCGCTTCGCGGTAGAAATTACCGCCGGTCTCAGAGAGAATTGAATCTCCCGACACCACCAGCTTGCCCTTGGGCGTGCGTTTCTTCAGCACGTTATGTGTTGCGTGGGCAGCCTTCTTATGGACTTGCCCGGCGGGTTGGCCAAGGGCTGGGCCTGCCAGCGCGGCCAAGAGTATCATTACTATTCTTTTCTTCATTGGGTTCATTTTCTTGTCGGGAGAGAAGCCTATCGCGTCACACGAAGGGCAGTTGATGTTTGATTGCTTACGTCTTTCTCCGGAAACAGCGCGACCAGGTTCTCGAAAGACAATTGTTAACTAGCCAATCTTTGCTATGTAACTCTCCCGTGGTGTTACTGAGCTAGGCGAAGCTCTTTCTAGGTAGGACCGACAACTGCTATTTCCAGGCAGTCGTCTCCTATTCCCAGTTGTTTACCTTGCGCTAAGAGCTAGGAATTACACCACTGCTTAAGCAGGTAGCACCAGGCGAGTTATACAGATGTTATTGCTGTTGCAAGCTAGGCTTGTAGACACAGTCCTACTGCGTAGACTTAGAAGTCCGATGCCGCAGCTGGACCATGTTCTAGGTCTTTATCCGGAAACGGCAGGGAGAAGTTCCCGAGAAAGATTTGCTTTCTAAAACACGACGAGATGCTTCGGCCTCGTCTGCGAGGGATGGGACGATGCCACTAAAGTTTGCCTTGCAGAAGCTCGGAGCCGGCGCGTTGGGAACCTCTGGAGTTACAGGCCATTGGTTTCCCAAGGCCACGTAGTCGGCCAGTGTCATCCATTGGATTGAGAAGCCGGCTGGCATTCCTGATTGTCCGGCAGTGACCGAGATGGCGATATTCGATGCTGCTGATGTTTCATATGTAGTCCCGATCGAATCGACGGCCGGCGCAGGGCGAGGCGTGGCGATTGAGCGCGGCGCGGGCGTCGCTCTTAACTATCGTGTCGGTAGTGGCCGCCGAGGCGGCGGCGCGGAAAAAGCCGGCCGGTTCGTCACCAACCCGCTAAAGGTCAATATCGTTAGTAGTAGTAGACTCTTAGTTTTCATTTTTTCGCTCGTAGTTTGTTCAAGGCCACCAAAGGCGGAGTCGTCCCGTCTTAGGCGCGCGAACTTTTCTCACCGAGATTTAGCCGGTGCTTGATTAGCTCACTGGGGAGGAATGAGTTTCTGCCTGCCCCTTTGGTATCTTGTCACCTCCTTCTCCGGAGACGGCAGAACGGAGTTCTCAGAAAGTTAAGGTTTTTTCGGAAACCGCCGATCCATCGCATGGGCAGGCGCTCGGATGTCTTGGCTTATCCATACCGGCAACGACGGAAACTACCCGCGACCTATGAATCACCTGCCGGATCGCCGATTCCAACTACAGGTTCCCGCGGGACCACAAGTGAATCACACGTGATCGCCTGAATGTTTATCTCGATCTTTGAACGTGAGCTCGGCGATCCCTGATTTATCGAGCTCGCCAAGGCCTTCCGCGACCATGCGATCGTATTGTTCCTTGGTCGCGCGCGCGAGCGGTAAATCGAGGCCAAGACTTCGGCCGAGCTCGAGAGCGATCCCGGAATCTTTGGCAGCATGCGCAGCAGAGAAAAAGCAGCTGTGCTCGCGATTCTGCATATCTTCGCCATCGGTTTCGAGTACGCGGGAGGCTGCGCCCGTCTGGGAAAACACCTTTCTCAACATTTCCAAATCCAGACCGAGTGCGGCACCTAGGGCCAGTCCCTCCGCCAGCCCCGCGGTGTTGATGTTCATCACCATGTTGACGAGCGCCTTCACTTTTGCGGCTTCGCCAGCCTTGCCGACAAAGCGCACCACCGAACCAAGCTCCTTCAAAATCGGTTCGGCCTTGCGGAATGCCTCTTCGCTTCCACCGCACATCAAATAGAGCCTGCCTTCGCGCGCCTGGGGAATACTCGAGGCCATGCACGCTTCGAGCGTTTCTGCCCCGGCTTGGTGCGCCAGCTTTTCAATCTCGATATGCACCTTCGGCGAGATCGTTGCGCAATTAATGAAAAGCTTGCCGCGCGCGTTAATTAGCAGATTGTCGCCGCTCCCTGAGAAGATGTTTCGCATCGCGCTGTCATCGGTCACAACAGTAAAAATCACGTCAGATTCTGCCGTTACTTCCGACAAGTCTTGAGCGGCGGCGCAGCCAAGCTCAGCGGCAAGCGACGTAGCGGTCGCCCGATTCGTGTCGTAAACAGCCGTGATGTGAAATTGTCGATCCTTCAATCTGCGCGCCATGTTCGCGCCCATGCGACCGACCCCAACAAAACCAATGTTCATAACGATGATGTTACTTTGCGGCGAAAAACGGGTTGTGCCTTTTCTCTTCGCCTACCGTGGTCATCGGCCCGTGTCCTGGGCAAATGATCGTTTCATCCGGCAATGTGAGAATTTTCTCGAGATTATTCTGTAACGCGTCCTGGTAGGACACATTTCCGCCGCCCATCGATCCGGCAAAAAGGGAGTCGCCCACGATTGCGATGGGGCGCGCCAGGCCGGTCACGACATATGTGATTCCACCCTGAGAATGCCCCCAGGTCAGTCGCGTATCAATTTCCAGATTTCCCAGGTGGAAGTGCTTTCCTTCATCGATCGGCTCCGCGCCCGAGACGAGTTCGCGCGCAGGGGCAAAAACATCCGCGCCCGTCTCCTCACGCAGACGCGGCAGGTCCGCGATATGATCCGGATGCGCGTGGGTAAGGAGAATCAATTGCACGTTCAATTTATGGCGACTGGCAAATCGCAACATGTCGGTGCAATCGGCACCCGTATCGAAGACCGCCGCGGCGCGGCTTGTCGGATCCCAGACGAGATAAGCATTCACGGTCATGTCGTGATAACGCGTGTTGAATTGCGCGAATCCGTCTCGCTCATCGATTCTTTGCGGACGCCACTCGCCTTTCGCCAGCTCGCAAAGCGGGTCCGCTGCAAGGCCCAGGACGGGCGCAATGCGCAGCAGTGCCTGCTCATCGACATCGCCTTCGCGTAGTTTGCGGATCGTCTGCAAGTCGGCGCCCGCTTTTTTTGCCAGTTCGGAATCGGAAAGTCCCAAACCGCGTTGCGCTTTTCCGATGATATCGCCAACGTTGTCTTCGAGAGGGATCATATTCTGTTGCTAAAGTTCTATTTCTTAAACGTTAATCGGTTGTGCCTCTCGAATAACGCGCAAATCACCAATCTGATTTAGCGCCAATTTCTCCATCGACGTGGCAACACGGGCAACGGAAAAAGCCGTGCCCGTTTCTTTTTCCATGGATGTCATCGCAACATTATTAATGCCGCAGGGAACGATGTGATTAAAAGGCGAAAGATCGCCGCATACATTCAAGGCAAAGCCGTGCATGGTGATCCAATGACGAACGCCTACCCCAATGGAAGCAATCTTGCGGTCGCCGACCCAAACTCCGGTAAGCGATTCGCGCCGCGTAGCAGCGATCCCGTTTTCGGTGAGAAGGTCAATGAGCAATTGTTCGAGCCAGCGCAAGTACTTGTGCAAATCCTGACCGCATCGGCGCAGATCGATGATGGGGTAACCCATTAGCTGTCCGGGACCGTGATATGTGGCCTGGCCGCCGCGGTTGATGACGAAAAGAGGATGCGGCAAATGCGCGGCGCCGAGTTCGCCACTGCGAATCTGTCCCGCCGTACGGCGGGCGGACAAACTCGATTGATCCGGCGTCCGGCCGATCGTGTAAACGGGTTCATGCTCGAGTAAAAGCAATTGATCTTCTACCGAAGAGTCCTCACGTTTCTTCAACACAATTTCCTCCTGCAACGCGAGTGCACGTTGGAATTTCATTCGCCCAAGCCAGCGCATGCGAAGATCAGCAACCGCTGCGTTCATATCCGCGTTGCTCCCGGAATTCCTAAGTTCGCGACTTCCAGCGAGCGCAGGTGCGTCAGCCCAATCGCGAGCGCATCGGCGGCATCTGCGTCCGGTGTTTCCGTTAAACCGAGAAGGGCGCGCACCATGAAGGCAACCTGATTTTTTTCCGCCCCGCCGCGCCCGACAGTGGATTGTTTGATTCGCCTCGGTGAATATTCAAAAACGGGCAATCCGTTCTCTGCGGCAGCCAGGATGGCGGCGCCTCGCGCGGCTCCGAGGAGAATCGCGGTCTTGTAGCTTTGCACGTAAATGACCGATTCGAGCGCGCAACAGTCCGGTTCGTGTTCCCGAATGAGTTCGACCAACCGATCGCGAATCGCAACCAGACAGGATGAAGAACGCAGCGTGCTGGCGTTGTGGATCGTTCCGAAATAGATGGAGCGCGGTTTGCCATTGTTTGCATCGACAATCGCGACACCGGTGTTGCGCAGAGAAGCGTCGATGGCGAGCACGCGCATTACCGTTAATCTTAAAATCACACCGCCCGGGTTCAACACGGAATCGACAAGTTCCTCCGCAACCGCTTTACTCCCGGCAAAATGTCGAACGCTTTGCATAAACGAACGGCGAACGAAGACTTAATCAGCTGCGTAAAGATCATCGTCATGATGATCGCTATTCTTTTGAGCGCCCCTTCGTCGTTCGCTACGACGAAAGGCTTGAGTCAAATCGTGACCCCGGATTTGCAACCGAAGGGGGATCTCTCGTTGAGTCTGCAAATCCAGGACGAGCGGATCGCGAATCCGTATGAGTTGCAAGCCGAGCTGGGCTTAACGAGATGGGCTGAGGTAGCGGTGTTTCGCGGATTTCAACCGGACGAATGGATTTTCGGGACGGAAATCGGATTGCTAACGAAAGAGCCTTTTCTTCTTTCCGTTGGGTTCGTCAATTGGTCGCCTCACCTGGACGTCGATCCTCAACCATACATCGAAGCAGGCTACTACACCGAGCATCACAAAGTCATCGCCGGCGCCATTCATGCCGGCTACAAAAACGAAGCAATCCTCGGTTATGCCTACGACTTTAACGAAAGATGGCGGGTGCAGGTCGATTGGCAAAGCGGCTCTGAAAACTCGTCAACGATCGGTTTCACCTGCAACATCACACCAGACTTCCAGTTCAATCCCGCGCTTTATGTCAATAATGGTCCAAAGCACGATCTGTTTGGCTACATAGTTTTCACGTACACGTTTCATCTCTGGGGTAGGAGCCCCCCACCGGACCGCATCGGCCGTTGAGATTAATCACCCGCTAGAGAAAGCCAGTGACAAGCGTAGCCGGCGCAAAATAATGCCTGAAAACCATAAATCTCCCCGAAGCCGAATCAGCGCTGGCTTAATTATGTTTAGGCGCAAGCGCGGCGCGTTCGAAGTTCTGCTGGCGCACCCCGGTGGACCCTTTTTCACCCGTAAAGACGACGGCGCATGGACAATCCCAAAGGGCGAGGCGGCTCCGGGAGAAGATCTCCTGACGCGCGCCCAGATCGAATTTGAAGAAGAAGTCGGATTTCGCCCCGAAAACGTTCGGGGTTGGATTGAGCTCGGCTCAATTATACAAAAGGGTGGCAAAACTGTGCACGCCTGGGCGTTCGAAGGCGATCTGCCAGAATCGTTCGAGCTCAAATCGAATTTGTTCGAAATGGAATGGCCACCGCGCTCGGGACGGCTCCAAAGTTTTCCTGAGGTTGATCAGGCCAGGTTTTTCACCGAAGCCGTTGCGCGCCGAAAACTTAAACAGGCGCAAGTGCCTCTTCTTGACCGTTTGCGCGCCGCGATAAAAAGCTGATCGGTTCGCCGCCAACACCGGTCCGCTCTAGTTGCAGGCGACGATGTTATGAGGATGAGATCTCGCTCTCAGAATAGACAGTCAATCGGCTCCGCATCATGGATGAAACCTCTCGTCAGCGTTTGGAACGTTGAAAATATCAAGGTCGTCCGACGTGTGATCGTCTCCGTGATCGGAGCAACCGTTCTCCTGATCGGCGTCGCGCTCCTGGTTTTGCCAGGACCAGCGTTCATCGTGATTCCAGTCGGGCTGGCTATTCTTGCCACCGAGTATGCGTGGGCGCGACGTTGGCTAAGAAAAGTTCGTCAAATGGCGAGCAATGTTGTTTCGGGTCGCGACCGCACAGCGCCGCGCGATTCTCGTATTTAGCTTTGCGCTGGCTCGCTGTCCGCATTAATCAAAGCGCTTGTGAGCGTCCGCCTCTCCCCTTGTTGAAGGGAGAGGATTGAGGTGAGGGTTATGCAAGCTAACAATGAATCCGTCGCTAAACCGCTGGTCGCCGCGAGTTCGACTGCTCCTTCGGAACCTGAGGATGAAATTTTCCTGGAAGGACCGCGTTCACGTTTTGCCGAATTCTTCACCCTCTTGCGAGTGATGCGCGATTTCTTACGCGGATTTCGCACGCTTCATTTCGTTGGTCCATGCGTGACTGTTTTTGGCTCATCCCGGATCAAACGCGACGATCCGCATTACGAGTTAACCAGAAAAATGGGTGGCGCCATTGCGCGGCTCGGTTTCACAGTCATAACCGGCGGTGGCCCGGGCATAATGGAAGCTGCAAACCGCGGCGCCAAGGAAGCTGGCGGCCGTTCTGTCGGATGCACGATCGAGCTACCGTCTGAGCAACCGACAAACGGCTATCTCGATCGTTGTGTGCGAATGCATTACTTTTTCGCCCGCAAGACGCTCCTCGTAAAATATTCCTACGCCTTCGTCGTCATGCCCGGGGGCGCCGGCACACTCGATGAGTTATTTGAAGCGGTGACTCTGATTCAAACCGGGAAGATCAAAAACTTTCCCATTGTGATCATGGGAACCGATTATTGGAAAGAACTGCTCTATTTCATCGACAAAATGGCGCAGCGAGGAATGATCGCAGCTTCCGATCTTAAATTGATCTACGCGACCGATTCAGTCGATGAAGCAATCGCGCACATCCGTAACAAAGCGATCGAACCATTCGGTCTCAAACCGGTGATGCACCATCGACGCCCTATCCCGTTGTTGGGCGAGGGGTGACAACGCAGGTAGGGCGATTGACCCGTCGACTTGGCTCAGGGCAGGCTCTCAATCGCATAGGATTCTGCCCGATTCCGCCAACAGATTGTTAAGCGCTGGAACTTTGAATGCCTCTGTTCTTTGCAAGGTTTCCGAGAACTTCGCTCCGCCACTTCCGTAGAAAAGTGATAGGACGAATAGTTTCGCGAAAAACGCCGGTTTACGATCGCGGTGATCCCGGACCATTTGGTCATGGCGAGGCGGAGCAATCTGCAACGCACTTGATTACGCGGGTTAGAAATTAGAGGCGCCCCCAACGGGCCTCGACCATCTGTGGTGTCACGCGGTCGGTTATTTGATCTGATGAACAGGATTAAGAAGCGTGGCCGACCCCAAATACGCACGGCTGAATACTGGCGCGAGTATTACACGCGCAAACAGCGGGAATGGCGCGCTGCCCACCCGCGGATCAGAACAGGCCGAAAACAAACGCGACGTAGGGCAAATCACCGACGCGCGCACAAGACGGCCACCGTTCGGAAATGACCATTTGCACACGCCTGCCATGTGGCGGCCTGGCAACCTCATTTGGACCGCGGTTCACATCATTGGTCATTGCTGTGTGAGAACAAAAAGGGCAGAATCCACCTCACATGAAGTACTGGGAAATCATCGCTGACAATCTCAGCACAGCCGAATTGGAGTTGGGGCTGTGTCTTATCCGTGGTTGCCGCGAAGAAACAGGGCAACGAACTGCGAGGGACCAGGAATTACACGGGGACTTAACCTGGCGCGGTGAACAATGAATCAGCACGGTGTTCCAATGACCGCCTCTCCGCACCGGTGAGTGCCTCGCAGTTGCTGCCCAAAGGTTCTAATGCGTTTTTTCCTGAGATTGTGTTTCGAATCCTGCCGAGATTAACATCTTTAAGGCAGGCTGCGATATAAGACCTTAGTTTGGTAAACTTTAGTTTAATGCGGGAAAGGCCGGTGGACGTTGTAACACATGCGTCAT
>JAALOD010000087.1:3448-14839 GCA_013372845.1 Candidatus Udaeobacter sp. | reverse complement strand
TGCTTGCGCTCGCGGTAGTCGTTGCTGGGATCGCAACCTTTTCCCGTTATCGCGTCCGATCGACGCTGGCTGCGCCAGCTGCGCCGGAAAAAAGCATCGCGGTGCTTCCGTTCGAAAACCGGAGCGATGATAAAGCCAACGCCTACTTTGCGGATGGCATCCAGGAGGAAATTCTGACGCGCCTGGCCAAGATCGCGGATTTGAAGGTGATCTCGCGCACATCGACGCAGCATTACAAAAGCGCGCCCGAAAACTTGCCTGAGATCGCTAAGCAACTTGGGGTCGCCCACATTCTGGAAGGAAGCGTGCAGAAGAGCGGCGACACCGTGCGCGTGAACGTGCAGTTGATTAAAGCAGCCAATGATTCCCATCTTTGGGCCGATACCTTTGATCGCAAACTGACCGACATCTTTTCGGTCGAGAGTGATATTGCCAAAGCTGTCGCCGACCAATTACGAGCGAGACTCACAGGTGAGGAAGAGCAAGTTATCGCTGCTAAACCAACAGATAATCCTGAAGCTTATGATGCTTATCTGCGCGGCCTGGCTTATACGCTGAAGCCGGGAAACTCACCCGCTAACGCCCTTGCTGCGCAGAAATATCTCAAGGAAGCGGTGCAGTCGGATCCGAAGTTTGCCCTTGCTTGGGCGCTGCTGTCATACGTGGATGCGCGCGGCTATCTTACAACGGCTCTTCAACCGACGCTCGAGCTCCGTGAAGAGGCGCGGCACGCAGCCGAAACTGCGCTCACTCTTCAGCCCAACCTCGGTGAGGCCATATTGGCCAAGGGCTATTACCACTACGCCTGTCTGAAGGATTACGACACCGCGGTGCGTTACTTTGAGCAAGCACGTAAGCTCCTGCCCAATAGCAGCCGGATTCCTGAGCAGCTAGCTTATATCGCGCGCAGGCGAGGTCAGTGGGACCGGAGCGAGAGTTATTTCAACGAAGCCGGGCGGCTCAACCCGCGCAACGTTACGGTGCTTACCCAGCACGCGCTTTCCTATATCTGTCTTCGGCGTTTTCCCGAAGCGCTGCGAAAGCTTGATCAGGTTCTCGATATTACACCAGACGACGTGGATACCCTTGTGTTTAAGGCGGCTATTGCACAAGCCGAGGGCGACCTGCCGCGGGCCTCGGCGCTCCTCGCTCCGCTGCGCCCGGCCGCCGACGACAACACAGCCTTGGAACAACAAGTTTACCAAGCAATCCTGGAGCGCCGCCCTGCAGAAATCATCCCTCGGCTAAAGAAGATATTGGTGAAGCCTGATCCAGCGCTGGGTTACCTTAATGGCGAACTGCGCTTTTGGTTAGGCTGGGCGCAGGAAGTCGCGGGCGATCATGCCGCCGCCCAGGAAAGCTGGCGACAGGCGCGCAGCGAACTGGAGCCTTTTCTCGAAGAACAGCCGGAAAATCATTTCCTCATTGGAGATCTCGCGCTGAGCAATATGGGTCTTGGCGACAAAGCCGCCGCATTAGCTCTGGCCGAGCGGGCCATGGCCGCACTCCCGATCGAGAAAGACGCCGTGTTTGGTCCCGCTCCGATCGAGATTCTCGCCCGGGTGGCGGCGCAGATGGGGGAGCCCGACCGCGCCATCGCCGCTTTACAAAAACTACTCTCGCTACCATACGCGGGCCCGCTGGCTTCAAACCTGCCGCTCACTCCTGCGCTGCTTCGGCTCGATCCAATGTTCGATCCGCTCCGGAATGATCCGCGCTTCCAGAAACTCGTCGCCTCGCCCGCGCCGACAAAACCGTAAAGCTCAACTAGGCTGTTCTACGAAAAGGAGCCACGCTCGACATAAGATGAAGTGTTGGGAAATTACCGCCAACAATCTCAGCAAAGCCGGATGGAGTTGGGGCTGTGTGTCAGCGATTGACTCAAAGGGGCGAACAATCTGGATTGTTGATGCACACCGTGGCGATGGAAAGCGTTTCAGTGTGCACGCCGAAGAAAAGCTGACAGCATTTCTCGAACTTGAGAGGATCACGCACGAATTAGCGCTCTCACCGCTTCTTGGTGATGACCCTAATTGAGATCAGTCGGCACACGGCCGAGGTCCCCACATCCAGAAACCCTCATCGCTGGCGATTCTTCTTTCGTGAAATCAATTACGAAGGACAAAAATAAAAGGTTGAATCGATGAAGGGAAAGGCAAAATGAAAGAGAAAACCGGTGAGGCGGGCATTTGCGACATTCAAAGTTCCTCCGATTGCTCGATCATGCGGAGGTGCGCAGGAAAAGCCGAACAACTCCGTAAGACTTCGGTTACGGAGCGCTCGCTCGCCGTTGTCAATCGCCACGACCGTTGAAGCGCAACTCAGCAGTCCGGCACGAAGTTTTGTTATGAAATTTCTCCAGTTTTGTGCAGCGACGCTCGCCGCGGCCTGCTTGATTTGCGGTTGCACCACGCGCCCCATCATCGTCGGTCAACTGCGGCCGGCGATCAGACCCGAAGCAGTGCGCGTCTACCAAGTGCCGCCGCGGCATTTTGAGCGGATCGCGATCATCAACTCCTCGGCGGGGACGAGCTGGATTTTTCCTGATCGGCCTTCGATGGAGCTGGGCATCTCCCGCTTGCGGGAGCAAGCGGCTGCGCTTGGCGCAAACGGTATTTTACTGCAGCGCGTCTACGACGTCTCGGCTGGCGGTTTAGCCATTGGCGGCGGCGGTTTCGGTTATAGTGGGCATAGCTTTTATGGCGGTGCTGGCAACATTGGCGGACCGCTGATTAACCATCGGATTGAGGCGACGGCCATTTACGTGCGCTGAGGTGAGGTAGTTGAAGGTTGAGAGATGGTCGTTGCGAGCCCAGCGCGCTTGACAGCCAGCAGCCACAAAAAGCGAAGGACTTGACCTCACCTCAGAATGCTGACAGAAGCTTATGATTGAAATACCAGATCAGCAGCACTGGCAGGCTGCGGTGGGATACGTCGAATTTGGGATGTTTTTGGAAGCCGACACGTCGCAATCCGCATCAGTAATGCAGATTGTTCGCCCTTGCGAATCAACGGCAGAGACCCAGCCGCAACTGCAGCTAAAAGAGAGCCCCAGAAAATTTCATATTATGATGGCCTGCGGTTTGCGGATCCGAAGGACTGCGAGCAGTTCCTTCCACCAACTGCTTTTGCTGGATTTAACAGTGAGGCCGGTGCACCGAAAGATCGTTCGCCCGTTGCGGATATTGACCCAGATCGTGGGCTTATAAGTTTCAAAGAAATGCCAATTATGCCGATGCAGTCCAATCACGACGCACTCAAGGTCGCGTGTGGGGAAATTGGCGGTCTTGCCGTCGAGCGAGCCGCCTTCATAAGTCATTTTGAGCGTCGTCAGAACTCTGCGCTCCCTGGCATCATCGAGTTTGACGGATCTATCTGGCAACCGTGCCGCAATCGTCCTTAGTGGACATGGAAACTCTCCTTTCCTTGCATCCAACTTGTACTTGGGGCCGAAGTCTGCTCTTCGTCGCTTGGGTTTTATTAGGCGAAAATTGCCCTGCGGCGGCCACAATGTGCCAGACTACTGCGACTGTGAAAAAGCAGGCAGCGCAAATCCAGAAGGTGACTTCCCTGGTTTGATCCCCATGTTTCGGCGCATGGCTGATGTCCCAAAACAGCCAAAACGACAGCGGACAAAGGGTCAGAAGCATGGTGGTGACTGAGGATCTTCCGGCTCACAACGCGTTTTAAAGCCAAGTGCAGCCTCGCAAGTTCGACGCGGCTTTTTGATTAATTGGCGGCGGCGGGTACGGCGATCCTGACTCAATCGCGAACGCAATCGGCTGTGCCCTTAGCTCGAAATACGCGTCCAGAAGTTTCTAATCCCGTGGCTTGAAGAAGGCTTGCGGTACGCTCCTGCGAAAACCGCTATGACGGAACCAAATCGAATTGTGTCACCATCCTTCAACTCAGCATCAGTGACGAAATCGCCATTGACCTGTGTCCCGTTCGCTGAATTTAAATCCTTCAGTGAATAGGAGGCGCCGGTTCTCAGAAGCACGGCGTGATGCGCTGATACCGTCGGATGCTCAATGACTATCTGGTTCGATGGAGCACGGCCAATCATGACAATGTCGCGACCCAACTCCCGCATTACAAGACCAACTCCTTCGCAATTCAGAATCAAGCGAGCCATGTTATCTTCAATTCCGGATCACCCGAAGGAAGAGCGGCGGGAGCTCCAACCCGCCGCTCATTAGCCAAGGCACAGCCATACGGCACCTTGGCATACCTATGGAGTGTGGGGCGGGAATCTGGTTTGATTGATGAACAGATACAATCGGACTGACGGATGATTGCCTAATCAGACAAAATCCTATGGCTATACGCGTTTCTGATTGCGATTCACCGTTTCCAGGCTGGCATCGGATGAAAAGCTGACTGCGTTCATTGAACTTGAATCGGCGATTCGCGCTTGCGGCGATTGTGCTTGACGAGTTGGCGTAATTTTCTCCAGACTCGCATCGCTAAACGGATTCTGAATCAGGCGGAGGACTTTTACCCCGCTAGGTTCTTCGTCTCTTCCGGACCCGCAATCAGACTCACAACTGAGCGGGGAAAGAAAGGAAGAACCATGAATCCCCTAGCTCAATTAAAGAAAGCAATTCCCGTATTTCTCGTGGCGTTAGTCTGCTTCGGGCTTTCGCCGGTGGCGCAAGCACTCCTACCTCCACCGCCGCCAGACGGCGGCTACCCCGGCCAGAACACAGCCGAGGGTGAAAATGCGCTTTTGAGCCTCACTACCGGCACGGACAACATCGCTCTTGGTTTTCAGGCGCTCTATAGCAACAAGGTCGGCTTTAGGAACACGGCCACTGGTGCTAACGCGCTCTTTGGCAGCCACGGCGACGGCAACGCGAACGCCATCAACACAGCCATTTGGTATTTGAATAATAATGTTCAAATTTGCAGCGCTGACGGTCCGACCCTTCCCAGCGGTTGGTTTTTATTTGAGTTGGTGCTTTCCGTCGCCGCGATGTGCATCGGCCTTTTCCGCGTGGCCGATTAAGACGCAATCGGTTAGCAGGCTTGGAAGTGAGCGCAGAGTTAATGCGGCAGGCATCTATCAGCCCTCCCGCAAAAACCTATCAAGTTCCGCTACGCTGAATAACAAATGCCTCGTAGCTCTGTTCGGTTTCAGAAGACCTCGTGCCACCACTCTGTAAACGGACGGCTTCGACAGGCTGAGATAATATGCAGCTGGTTTGAGTTTCAGCGCACCGCGGCCTTGCGCAGGCGAAGTTTTCGATTTTGACATAGACACTCCAATATTTTTGCTCTCTTAGCAGGAGAGCAGCCGCTGAAGCCGACTAACGGCTTTGGGTGTCTAACACCCGGCATTTGCCGGGCGGATGTTGTTATTATCTCCGACTAACTGAGGGTGGCAAGGGAAAATGTTAGATCAAGAAGCACTCGCCGTGATTGGAACCACGTTTTCAGGTTCGCCGTCAGTCAGTAACGCTGCCATGCGTTGCGAATGCTCCGGTCGCACGTGGCTGTAGGTCTTCAGGATTAAAACGCCGGAATCTCGGTGCCCTTGCCATTGGGCTATGACCTTCACGTCGATTCCCTTCTCGATTGCGCGTGTAACAAACAATCTTCTGAAACTTCTGTGTGTGTAGATCGGCAGTTCCAAACGTCTGCACGCTTCGGTGATCGCTTTGCGCGCCTGCTTGATCTTGAAAAGTTTCTCGCCTGACTTCTTTCCATTGCAAAGTCGCGTCACCAACGCGCACGCCTGCGGGTAAATCGGGATTGTGAATGCCTGCTCGGTCTTGCGCCTGAAAATGTCTATCTGCCCGGCGTCCAATCTCACGTGTTCGCGCTTCACGTTCGCCAATTCAGCCTGCCCGAGTCCGAGCAAACCCATAGCTTCAACGAAGTCGCAGCTCTGCTCAGCGTCGGCATTGAAACGCTGTCCGCGAATGTCAGCCACGATCTGTTTGAACTGCTCGAAGGTCGGCGTCAGCCGAATCGGTTGTTCGCGCCTGCGATATTTCAGCCCTTTAGCCGGACTTTCGATGATGATGCGGTCGGCAACAGCCGCGTCGAGCGCAGAAGTGATCACACTCAGCGCAAGATTGTAGTAAGCCGATGACCAACTGCCATAATGTGTCGTTAGCCACACGGTCACTTGTGAGGGTTTCACCGTGCGCAGTGGCAGCGTGTTGCAGCCGAACCATGTTTTTTTCAGCTTCGCAATGACGGCGAGCTTGTTTACTAAAGTGGATTCGGCGCCTTGGAGCGTTTCGGCATAATCATCCAGCACAGCGGCGAAGCTCATGTCGCCCTTGGTCGCGTCGGTGCGCTCCAAATCATCCCTGAATGTGCGCAGCTTTCGCTTTGCCACCGCCAGATCATCGGTTTCGAGCTTTCGCCGGTAGAGCTTGCCGTGGAAGCGCACGCGTGCGAAGAATTGCCCCGACGGATTATAGCGATACAGACCATGTTCCCGTTTAATCTTTGTCCATGTGTTTAAGCTCATGTCAGATAGTATAAAGTATCATACGATTTAGGGCGGTTAGCTCAGTGGTAGAGCATCTCGTTTACACCGAGAGGGTCGGGGGTTCGAAACCCTCACCGCCCAGTTCAATCTTCCCTTAGTTCTTCTTTGGTTCCCAAAGTTCGATTCGATTTCCTTCCGGATCCATGATCCAGCCGAATTTGCCGTAGTCGTAACTTTCCACTCTGGGATCAACATCGGACGCCTTCGGCCTTCAATTGCGTGAGGACTTCATCCAGATTCTCGACTTGCAGGTTGATCGTGTCGATTATTGGTTACTGCAACTGGTTCTCGCTTGTTTACGATACGGCGGGCAACATGATTTGAGACTACCAGCAGTTGGGCGATTTCTTAAACTGGTGACGTTCACTTTTTATCATCGTGCCGGGCGTCTTGTCTCGTTGGTGCTGTTTCTTTTGGCGCGAGCGAGGCGACGATTTTTTCAAAGCACGGATCTTTCCGCAGTGGATCCCAAAACGGCAGTAGTTTCAGCTGGCCATAGCTGACAGTGCTCGGGGGACGGACGGCGATTGCAAGCTGTTCGCAGGCGAGATCCTTCTCGCCAACCCATGCAGCGATCATTGCCAAATACGCGATCATAAGTGGGCCGTTGATTGCATCTTTTCTCACAGGAAGAAGCTCGACTGCGCGCCGACCTTCGCGTAGCGCTTCTTCTTTGCGACCGAGGCTGGCGTCGATCAAACCAAGCACGCACAGCGGCGGGGCGTAATTTGGTTGAGCTTCGACCGCTTTTTCCTGCTCCGCGCGTGCAGCGGTGAATGCCGCCTGTGCTGTTTCGCCATCATTGATCATGCGAGCGATAACGCCTTCCATTAGCGGGCGATTTACGTGAACCGCGTAGTCGGTCAGGGGTATTTCGCCGAATGCGTTTAACGCATCTTTTGCTGCAGCGACGTCGCGCTCGGCCAGCGCACAACTCAGCCAATCGTTGGCGATGTTCGGCAAGGCAGCGGGATCTATTGCCCGAATTGAATCGATTGTTTCATGCAAGGATTGGGTATCGGCTCTCCAGTGAAATTCCACCGACGCGCGCGCCACTTTTGTATCGATATCGTCCGGCACGATGGATAACTTGCGATCTAACACGGATTTTTGTTCAGCGTAGCGCCGGAGAACTCCGTAACTGATCGCAATCTGCTGAAGCGTATAAGAGTTGCGGGGGTCGAGATCAATCGCGTGTTCCAGGTTTCGCGTCGATTCTTCCCAGCGTCCCTGACGCCTGTGGATGTAACCCTTCAGGGCGAATGCGCTGGGAGAATTGGACAGGGTCTGGCTGGCAACCTCCAATTCAGCCAGGGCGCCCTCGTAATCGAGGTATCCTCTATAAAGATTTTCTGCGCGTGCCAGGTGCGCTTCGCCGGCCTCTGGGCGGAGTCGAAACGCGGCCTGGATGGCCGCTTCCGCCAGCGCCAGTCGTGCAGGGGTATGGTCGAAGCCAAGGAAGTAAAGCAGATCATGGGTGTAAGCGAGCTGGCAATAGGCTTGGAAAAAAGAGGGATCACGAGCGACAGCCTGGTTCAGCAGATCGGCGGCCTGGAACAAGTCCGCCCTCGCCCTACTGCTAAATGGCGCCAGAAGGCGGTCTCTCGCCCGCAGGTAAAAATCGTAGGCGACAAGATCCGAGGTTGGTGGCTCTTTGATTGCGACTTTCTCGACAGCCGAGACTTTGGCTTCAAGCTGATCTGCAACTTTTTGTGCGATCTCACTTTGGGTTAGAAACACGTTAGCCAAATCCTGATCGTATTCCGCGGCCCAAACCTGATTCTCGGTGCGAGTATCTATCAATTGGGTGTTTAAGTGAATCCTGCCCGCTTCCCAACGGACGCTTCCCTTTAGCACATGAGAGACATTCAGTGCCCGACCGATTTGTCGGATGTTAGGTACGCCGCGATATGGCATGACGCTGGTGTGGCTAATTACTCTGAGATCGGCCACCCGGCCCAGCTTGGTCAAAATGCCGTCTTGGATACCATCGGCAAAAAATGCGCTCTCTTTAGTTTGGCTCAGATTTTCAAAGGGCAGTACTGCTATTGCAATATTTGTTGGACGGTGGAGTAGTCCGCTTTTCCAAGTCATTATCCCGACGGCCGTTCCGAGGGCCAACAAGAGCACAGCCATTCCCGCAACAGCGGGATTGCGTCGCGACCAGTGGGACATGCGCACCGAGACCGAAACCGGTCGCGCGATGATGGGGCGGTCTGCCAACCAGCGTTCAAGGTCTTCGGCCAGATCCCCGGCCGAGCAATAACGCGCGTTCGGTTCGCGCTCCAGACATTTTGCGCAAATGATTTCCAGATCGCGGTCGAGCGCTGGCGCGAGAGAGCGCAGTTTTGGCGCCGGCTTTTCAGCAGCTTGTTGAATAACAGCGAGCACGTTGTCACCCACGAATGGTGGCCGGCCCGTCAAGAGATCAAACAAAATTGCCCCGAGGCTGTAAACATCTGTGCTCGGCCCCAAACTCCGTGTTGAGCCCTCGGCTTGTTCAGGTGCAACATAACCCGGTGTGCCAAAAATCGTCAGCGTGTGGGTAAGATCGGTTGCCGTATCGAGCCATTTGGCCAATCCGAAATCGCTCACCAATGGTTCGCCACGTCCATCAAGCAAAATGTTTCCCGGTTTTAGGTCACGATGAAGAATTCCTTGAGCGTGCGCGTACTCGACAGCGCGTGCAACCTTCGCCATCAGCGCCACGCTGCGGACCGGTTCGCTGCGTAAAGCGGGTGCGACATCGCGCAAGCTGCCACCTGCGGCGAATTTCATGCTGAAGAACGGAAGGCCGTCCTCGTCCTCGCCAACTTCGTAAATAGGAAGGATGTTCGGATGATCCAGGCTCGCCGCCGCCAGTGCTTCGCGCCGAAAGCGAATCAGCGTTTCTCGCGAATCAGCCTCGTACGCTAAAATCCGTTTCAACGCGACGATACGCCGCGAATGCCGTTGGCGGGCACGATAAATAACTCCCATCCCACCACGCCCGATCTCGTCGAGAATTTGATAATTACCGAGCCGCCGATCGGGATCGCGCACATCGATCTCAGCGAGCGCGTCGTCCAGCGTTTCATTATTCGAACTATCGGCTCCCAGGCCCAGACAAAGCAGACAATTCAGACAAAGACCGCGTCCAACGCGCGACGTTGATCCACATTCTGCGCACGGGATCGGCTCCTCTCGGAGCGGTGTCCAAGCAGGAGTGCCGACGGGGTTCATGGTGACGTCGAAAAAAAGTTGAAACGGCCTCGATGCATTCGGCATCGTTCCCCGCACCTCCTCCATCTCCTTCTACGGAAGCCGCCGAGCGAAGTTCAGTACAAAGTTGAAAATCGTCCGGAAACGCTCGTCGCGGATGTCGTGAAAAAGGCTCGCCTTCGCGCAACAGTTCCGCCCCAACGCTTTTGGCTCAGACACAGCCCCGGTTTCGTCAGCAGCAATGAGAACCTATGGCCTGTGACGAATCTCGGACATTAGCACTCGCATATTGACGCAGGACTTTTTGATGATGCGCTTTACGCGCCAACCTTTAGTGATCGTGCTTTTGACGCATTACTTCTCAATCAGCAACGGCTAAATGCAGTCAAGATTTACAATCGGGCGGTTAACTCAATGGTAGAGCGGTCGCCGCGGCGACAGGTCGTAGGTTTCAACTCACCGCCCAATCGACCGATCTTTGCCCGGCAGTTACTGCGAACCAAGTCGCGCTCGGGGCAGCCGGACGAAGATCAATACGTGTGACGCGATAATAAGTGGCACCAGAAATGTCGGGAGAAGACTCAGTGGAAGTTCCCGCAGCGCGTGCATCGACTGCCAGTCTTTTAAGCCAAACCGGAGCGCGCTGAAGACAACAAAAATGATATCGATAAGCCCTATCGTGTTCCAGATAAGCAAAAGCGTTTTCGCAAATTGAGTGCGCATCGCGCCAACCACAGCCAACGCCAAGACGGCAACGACGATGTCGCCCCAACCCGGCAGGTCTTGCGAACCCGCACGGCAATTGGTCGCGCTGACAAAAAACCAGTAAGTACGCGCCGGCAAATAGCGGTGTCATATGAAATAACACCAGCCAGCGAAGGTCGACATTCAGCATCCACACTCTGACTGGGCTGATTTTCCAACACGCGAGAAGGACAAGCGCTGTCAATATCCACACTGTCGCGGCCACCGCTGGCGCGCTTGCATCGTAAAACCAGCTAGCCAGCCCTACCGCGAAAAATAGCCAGCCAAGAAGAACCAGGGTAACGACCCTGTTCGAATTATCCTTCATCACGTGTTCGCGAGTAAGACATCACCTAGGACAACATTTCAGTCACTGCTGCTTCACAGTGAATCTCTGTCGTGTCGAGAAACGGAATCCCTGTGTGTTCTCGGTGACGCAGAATCAGCGGCAGCTCCGTGCCAGCTAGGATAACACCGTCGATATCGTGCTTTGCTTTCATGCGATCGACGATCGCCAGTAAGGCGACGCGCGTCTCTGGCAGAAACTTTCCTGAGACCAATTCATTCAGGTACTTGTCATGAATGTAAGTCTGATCCCCCATGCCTGGCACGAGAAGCTCGATTCCTTCTCGCGAGAAAACTTTCGGATAGAAAGTTGCCTGCATGGTGTAGCGCGTCCCGAACAAGGCGAGCCGTTTCAACGTCCGCGCTTTCGCCGCTGCGCAAGTTGCTTCGACGATACTGATCAATGGAATTGGTGCCTTCGACGCGACCTGGTCGAACACAATATGAGGCGTGTTTGCCGAGATCAGGCCGAAGGTTGCACCGGCCCGCGCGAGCTTGCCGATTTCCTCAAGCAGGTATTCGGCCATGCCAGCGAGGTTGTTTGCCTCCATGAAATCCAGTCCCTTCTTCATATTAATGCTGTTGATTATGAATTG
>JAALOD010000087.1:0-3314 GCA_013372845.1 Candidatus Udaeobacter sp. | reverse complement strand
GAAGCTACGGCGTGACATGTGGACACGAATAAACACGAATTCAGAAAATGACGAAATCTGAATGACGAATCCCGAAGGAATGACTCAATAACAAATGCCTGAGGCGGTGCCGTTCAGTTTGTCATTCTGGCTTCGTCATTAATTCGACACTCGTGCTTCGACATTTCAGAATTCAAGGTCATTGGTGGCTAATGAGAAACAGATCGGCCCTTCATTTTGTCCTCATCATCGGCATCGCCAACTTCTTTGCCGATTTCACCTATGAAGGTGCGCGCGGGATCATAGGTCCGTTTCTTGGTTCGTTAGGCGCGAGCGCGGCGACTGTTGGATTTGTCGCAGGCTTGGGCGAGCTGATGGGCTATGGGTTGCGTTCTGTCTCGGGATATTTCGCAGACAGATCGCATCGACATTGGGCCTTCGCTTTCTTCGGCTATGCAATCAATATGTTCGCAGTCCCTGCGCTGGCGCTTAGCAAACAATGGCCGCTTGCCGCCAGTCTTGTGGTTTCCGAGCGCATTGGTCGCGGCATCCGCAAACCGACTGTGGAAGCGATGCTTTCATATGCCGGCAGATCGATCGGCGCCGGCTGGGTGTTTGGATTGAACGAAGCACTCGATCAGGCAGGCGCTACGATCGGGCCGTTACTCATGGCGCTAGTACTTTATCTCCATGGTGGATATCGAACCGGTTTTGGCATTCTGCTCATTCCGGCTTTGCTTTGTCTTGCGACTTTGGTCCTGGCCCGGCTTCTTCACCCGCGCCCGCATGAGTTGGAAGAAGGCGCCGGACACACGTTTGCAACGGCTAACCTGAAGCAAACTTACTGGATCTATTTCGTGGCAGGCGCATTGCTTGCCGCCGGGTTCGCCGATTTCGCATTGATCGGTTTTCACTTTCAAAAAGCGAACGTCATGCCGGGAAACTTGATCCCCGTCTTTTATGCAGTTGCGATGGCAGCCAGCGCCCTTGCATCCATTCCTTTGGGCCGGTTATTTGACAGGCTTGGGCCGAATGTGTCGTTGTTCGCCTTTCTGATTTCCGCCGTGGCCGCTCCATTCATTTTTCTGGGCGCATCCGCCTTTGCATTAGTTGGAATGATTTTTTTGGGGAGTCGGGATGAGCGCTCAGGGATCGCTGTTTCAAGCGATGCTTACCGGCGTTATTCCACCGCAGAAACGAAGCACGGCTTTTGGCTTGTTTGATACCGGATACGGAATTGCGTGGTTTTTAGGAAGCGTAGTGATGGGGCTGTTATACGACAAGTCGATCCTGGCTGTGGTACTGTTCTCAGTCATTCTTCAACTTGCTGCTGTTCCCGTCCTTTTTATCGGAAATAAGAAGCGTTAACGTTTCCTCGTGGACCCCTATGCGAAACCGAAGGAGCGAAACGTCGGTGCGCGCCGTCCGAAGATTTCGCATTTGGCACAGTCGGTCCGAAGAAGAACGCGAAAAGAACGTCAGGCACAAAAGGAAGCGGTGGCTGCCGAGCGGCGTGCGATTAAAAAGGCCGCGCGTCGTCATTTGAAGCAGCAATTGTTGCAAGAACTCGATGCTGCGGGCTGACAAGCCGTATCCCGGCAACAGAAGCATTGCTTCGCGTTTTGCGATTCTGCGGTCGGTATTAGAGTTCGCTTCATGCGTCAAGCCGATTTATCAGTCGTCGCTTCCACATTACTCCTAATAACGCCCGCGGTTGGCCATGCCCAGCCGCCTCCCAGCGTAACCCGGATGTTTCAAACAAGGCGCTGATCACAAAATCAACTCCCGGCATAAGCGCCGACGCTTTTAAGAATAAAAGTGCGAACACAACTGACGCGCTGCGCAAGATGGCGGACGACTATTACGCCTGGCGGAACGAAAATTACCCAGTCCGTAGCAGCGACGCGGGGCTGCATACATGGGACGACAGGCTGACTGATTATTCACCAGCGAAGATCGCAGAGCGCGCGCAACACGTGCATTCGCTCCTGGAAAAGGTGCGCGCCATGAAAACCGATAACTGGCCAAAGAACGATCGCATCGACTGGATCCTGTTTCGCGCACAATTGGAGAATGTCGATTTTGCAAATCGCGTTCTGAAATTCGAACGCACTAATCCGCAGGTTTACATTCGCGAATGCACCGACGCGATCTTTTCCCTGCTGAAAAGGAATACGATACGCCCAGGAAACGGGCGCTGGCTGCGACGGCGCGCCTCAAACAAATGCCGGCGCTGTTGAAGCAACGCCTGACCAATCTGCAAAACCCCGTAAAACTTTATACGCAACTGGCGATTCAATCGGCGCGCTCGATCGACCGCTTTTAAATAAAAGTTTGATGGCGCTTGATGTCGGTCTTGCGCCTAACGAACGCGATGACCTGATCAAAGCTCGCGATGCCGCTCTTACTGCTGTGCACAGTTATGCCGACGAGTTGGAGAAACGCCTGCCGAAAATGGTCGATTTCACGCCGATGGGCGAAGCAAACTATAATTATTATCTCAAGCACGTTTTGCTTCTGCCACTCAACGCCGAAGAGGTAGAGATGATTGGCCGGGCAGAGCTCGCGCGTTATCGCGCCCTCGAGGCGCTTTTGCCTGATCCGAAATTAGCCGATCCGGATCCGAAACGGGCTGCTCACATTCCGCCCGATCAGGAATCGTTCCTGAAAACGTACGAAAGCCGCGAAGCAGAAATGATCAGCTTCCTGAAGGAACACAATCTTTTGTCGTTGCCGGGCTATCTCGGGCCGTTTCAAATTCGACAGTTGCCCGAGGCCTTCAAGCCAACCAGCCCCGGCGGTTTCATGAATCCTCCCGGTGTTTACGACAAGGATCCAACCGGATTCTTTTTCATTCCCACCTACAATCCGGAATCGAAGAATTTTTATATTCGCGCGGCAATCGAAGACCCACGACCGATTCTCGGACACGAAGGTATTCCCGGACATTTCCTTCAGCTTTCAATCGCCAACCATCTAAGCGATGAGATCCGCCGTCAGCATGACGATTCCGTGTTCATCGAAGGCTGGGCGCTTTACGGCGAAGAGATGCTTATGCGGACAGGCCTCTATCCCAACAACTCGCCGGCTCAGGGACAAATTCTGCGCCTGTCACGCTATCGCGCGGCTCGCATCGGAGTTGACGTGAATCTGCACACCGGCCGATGGACTTTCGAGCAAGCGGTCAAATATTTCATGGATGCCGGCGGATTAGATCGCGAAGCGGCTGAGGGTGAAGCAGCTGGAGCAGCTTCAAGTCCAACACAAAAGATCAGCTACATCACCGGCAAATGGCAGATCATGAATCTGCTCGGCCGCTACAAGGACCGACAAGG
>JAALOD010000086.1 GCA_013372845.1 Candidatus Udaeobacter sp. | reverse complement strand
GGCTTTCGATGTGTTCGATCGCCGGAGAATGTCGCGCAACAAACAACGCAGAATTAGGTTTCATTAAAAGGGAAGGTTAATCGAGCTGAGCCACGGTGAGAATTTCAGCCGCCAGCCAGAAGATGTTCGCATGTTAATCCGGCAAATATTCGATCTTTTCTGCCTCTCAGGGCAATCGCTGTTGCCCAAAAGTCTGATTTACGGTAGTCAACCCAAATAAATATGCGTTTTTCCCGCTTGCGCGATGAAGTAAACGCTATAGAGAAAGCCAGCAAACCTATGAAGCCACTAACCCTTCAATCCGGAGTCCGCAGAAAATTGTTTTACGGGGTGATCGCCATTTTCTTTCTTGGGCTGTTGACGCCGGTCCATTCGCAGACCCCGGCGCAGCAGGCCCAATCTCAGGAGATGACGACCACAACCTCGGACGCTGCAGACACGGAGCAGGCGCCCAAGCTTCCAAATGATCAATTGGATTCGCTGGTTGCGCCGATTGCGTTGTATCCCGACCCGCTCCTGGCTCAAACGCTCGCTGCTTCCACTTATCCACTTGAAATTATCCAACTTCAACAGTGGATGGGTCGGAACAAGAATTTGAAAGACAAAGCGCTGGCGGAGGCAGTGGCAAAACAGCCGTGGGACCCAAGCATCCAAGGACTGGTAGAGTTTCCGGACGTGGTTCAGCGGATGACGGACAATATCCAATGGACCAGTGATTTGGGGAACGCTTTTCTGGCACAGCAATCAGACGTAATGGCCGCGGTACAGCGCATGCGCGCAAAGGCTCAGGGCACAGGAAATTTAAAGACTAGCGCACAAACGACAGTGCAAACCGAGACAGTGCCGAGCGGCAATCAGGTGATCACAATTCAGCCCACCAACTCCGACGTTGTCTATGTCCCGTCTTATGATCCGACCGTGGTGTACGGAGCTGCTCCTCCGGCCTATCCTTATTACCCTTATACTTATCCAGGCTAGTGCCGGGCACAGCTTAATGTGGGGCGCGGAATTGCGCTGGTGCGCTGCTTGGGGGCCTGGGGTGGCCACTGGGGCGATTGCGATTGGAATGGTGGCAACGTCAAGATCAACAACAATAAATTTCAATCGCAACAACAATTTCAACCGCAACGTCAGCCGCCAGGGCGGCAACTGGCAGCACAATGCACAACACCGCGGCAATGCGCCTTACGGAAACAGGCAAACAGCGAACAAGTTTGGTGGCCAGGGTGCGCGTGGAGCTGGTGGCGCCGGTCGCCGGCGGTGCGGGTGGCGCTGGTGGTGCCGGAAGACCGGTGGAGCTGGCGGTGTAGGTGCGCTGGTGGTGCCGGGAGACCCGGGTGGCGCGGTGGTGTCGGGAGACCCGGTGGAGCGGCGGCAGGTGGCGCTGGTGGGCCCGGCGGTGGAGCCGGCGGAGTGGCCGGCGGTGCCGGTGGTGCGGAGCCCGCCCAGGTGGCGGTGGAACTGGAACACGGCCCGGTGGTGGAGTGCTGGTGCGAGGCCATCCACGCGCCCAGCTGGCGGTAGCAGCGCTAAGAACCAAGTCGGTAACCGCAGCGCATCCTCACGACCTAGTTCCGCGTCTCGCGGCGGCGGAGGATTTGGTGGCGGCGGTAGCGGTAACTACGCGCGATCCAGCAGTAGCAGAGGCGGTCATAGCATGGGGAGGTGGTGGTTACAGCCGTGGCGGAGGCGGTATAGCGTGGCGGCGGCGGCGGGAGGAGGCGGCCGTGGTGGTGGCGGCGGCGGGGAGACGTGGTGGCGGCGGCGGAGGAGGCCGGAGATAAACGAGTGATCGACGGAGAAAACTATGAACACAAAGCGTAACACCATGACATCATCACGAATGATCGTGCTCGCCGCATCGATCCTCATAACAGGCTTCCTCGGGTCGGCCTCGGTCGCAGCGCCGGAGAAGAAGGAGGCGGCCGCGAAGCAAGAAGCCCAGGGAACGCCCCAACCAGGGCAAAAGGAATTCGACACGCCAAAACAGGCGGCCGATGCTCTTATTCAGGTGGCGACTAATTTCGATGTCGCTGCCGCGAAAGAGATTCTGGGGCCGGACGGCGACGATATTATCAGTTCGGATGAACCGGTGCAGGACAAGAATCGGGCGGCGGAATTCGCAAACAAGGCAAAAGAACACACCTCAGTCGAGTTAGACAAGAAAAATCCGAACCACGCAATTCTCCTGGTTGGTAAGGATGATTTTCCGCTTCCTATTCCGATCGTGAAGCAAAAAGGGAAGTGGTTCTTTGATACAAAGGTAGGCCGTGAGGAAATATTAAATCGGCGAATCGGCGCTAACGAGCTCAATGCCATTCAGATTTGTCTTGGTTTCGTGGAATCACAACACGAGTACGCCCAGGACAAGCACGATGATTCAAAGGTGAACCAATACGCGCAGCGAATCATTAGCACGCCTGGTAAACATGACGGCCTGGCGTGGCAAAACCCGGATGGCACTTGGGGAGGTCCGGTCGGAGAAGAAGTCGCCAAAGCGCTAGAGCAGGGCTATTCGAATCCGAGTCAACCTCAGCCGTATCACGGCTACTACTTTAAAGTTCTGAAGGGGCAAGGACCTGCGGCGCCCATGGGAGAGATGGACTTCGTGGTTGGCGGGGCCATGATCGGCGGATTCGCGCTTGCCGCTGCCCGCTGAGTATCAGTGACCGGAGTGCAGACATTCATCGTTGGCCCGACGGAGTCGTTTACGAGAAGGATCTCGGGCCCGATACACTGAAGACGTTCCAAGCATGGACCAGTACAACCCGATAAAACTTGGAAGGTAACTGAGGATGATGTGGAGGACGACTCACAAGATTAGGGGCCGAATCGCAAGCACAGTGCGGCGTAACAAGTGAGCAGTAAACTTACCGGCGCTGCACTAAGTCTCTTTTTGCAATTGATGTTGGGTCCTAAGGGTCGTCAGAGTTTCGGTTAATCGCGGTGGCTGGCTGCGTCCTTTCCGGATACCGCATCCCATCGTCCACGTTTGGTTTCTCCGACGCGCTGGCTTCGGCATGACCGAAATTCACAAAGCGCTCAACCCCTCAAGTGATTCGCGCGTCTCTGAAATGTTTAGGCGACGTTTGCCGATCTTCTCCTTTTCTGCGTCACCGCAATAGAATTGGTAATCCTCTTTCTACTGACGCCCACCTTCACGATCACAGACTGGATCTACGTCTCAACATTTCATCGTCCTTGGGATCGCGCTAACACGGCCCCAACCGAAGCTGCGGGATTACTCCTAGCTTCCAGCATGGCGGTCGTGGTCGCTTATGCTTATCCTATGCCCAGGTCATCTACCTACGCTGGTCGCTGGCCATGTGGCATCGCCCGCAGCCGGCCTGGTTCTGGTAACGCTCGCGGCTGCTCTTAGTCTTGTTAGCCTTCTCACTATGGGGAGACGTTTCGGGGTCGCCCGGCTTTGAGAGGTCTGGTGACGAGTGGGCCCTACAGATTCGTCCGCCATCCGATGTATCTTTCGTATACTTGCAGACATCGGTTACAACCTACAGGAATGGAATTTCGTACGCTCCTCCTGGTATTGGTTGGTTGGATGTCTCTGGTCTACCGCATCCACGCTGAGAGCGAGTAATCTCTCAACATGCCGAATGGCCAGCCTACGCCATTGGCCCGCTACCGCTTTTCCCGGTATTTGGTGAAGCCCGCTCGCCCGCCATTCTTCCAGAGTCCGGGCCGGCTTAGGCACGCGAACTCTCGCATGCATTGCATCAAAGAGTTGACTGGGCAAACCCGATCGAAATCATCGTCGAAAACCAATTAACTACAGGATTAACTACGATGAAGTTTTTGTTATTTATCGCTTTGCCGCTGGCTGCTCTTCTCGAGCGGCCAATCATTTTTGGCAAAACTTTCACTGAGGCGCATGCGCGTGTCTCCGGAAACGGTGACGCTGAAGCCCGGGGAATACGTTTGGGAACCGGAGCGCGCCCCGGAAGGACCTTTACTGATCGTAGCCAGTGTTACTGAGCAGGTGGCATATGTGTATCGCAATGGGATCCGCATCGCGCGGTCGAGTGTTAGTACCGGCCGACCGGGCCATCCAACTCCGACGGGTGTTTTCACGATCCTGGAAAAGGAGGTGCATCATACGTCGACCATCTATAAAGGAGCCGAGATGCCGTACATGGAGCGCGTGACCTGGGGCGGGATTGCGTTGCACGCAGGCGATCTGCCGGGGTATCCAGACTCGCACGGCTGCGTGCGACTCCCGTTGGAATTTTCCAAATTGCTCTTCGGCGTCACCATGAAGGGCGCGACAGTGATCATCGCTGATCAGCATTCCGCACCCGCCGAAACGGTCCATCCGGGTCTGTTCTTCACGCAAAACGGCGAGGAGAGCGAGCCGATTGCTGCTGGCAAGTTTGAATGGGATCCTGATAAATCTCCCAGCGGTCCAGTGTCCATGATCGTCAGCAGCGCGGACAAGACAGCTTATATCTATCGCAATGGTGTCGAAATCGGCCGAGCGGGCGTTGCGAATCCCCAACTCGTTTTGCCGCTGAACGATCGCGTTTTCACCGCGCTGAATGGATTGGATGCGGAAGGACATCTGCGCTGGGTGGAAGTGACGTCAGCAGGAAAAGAAGGCTCAAACCAGAGCCTGTTTTCGGCGGCGCAGAAGAGTGGGGTTCCGAGTGAGTTCCTAGGGAAGGCGAGAGGGGTCATCGCATCAGGCGCGACAATCATCTTCACCGACAAGCCGGTAGATCCCACCACGCAAAGTCACACCGGTTTCCAGATTCTTGTCGCGCAAAAAGACAAGCCCTCCAGAACGACCGATTAAACTTGAAGCTGTGCTAGCTAGCTGATCGCAACCTCAAATGCTATCGGCTAAACCGCGCTGTAAATCCAGAACAACTCAAAGAGCTAATCAGCGGGCATATGCCTGACCAGCGTCTT
The DNA here is from genome assembly GCA_013372845.1 of Candidatus Udaeobacter sp. Classification (GTDB taxonomy): domain Bacteria; phylum Verrucomicrobiota; class Verrucomicrobiia; order Chthoniobacterales; family UBA10450; genus Udaeobacter. Next base: position 10,271 of record JAALOD010000086.1, on the reverse strand, counting down.
TGATCGCCTGTTGACGAATCGCCTGTAGCTTTTGGTACTGTTCGTGACAGAATCGCCTTCATCTGCGGATCAGTCTGCTGATGGATGGCCTGATCTGTTGTATTTTCTGAGCCTTTGAAAGCGAATTATCATTTTTGATGCTTCCACCTTGGGTCCTTCATCGGCAAGGATGGGCAGAATCTTGACCTTCTGTTGAGGCGTGAGATCAAGCTGTTGCGCTATCGCTTGAACCTTTGCAGCCTTGTTTTGAGCAGATGACGTCGCTGCAGGCAGCACAAACACGCCAAAGCATAAAGCCGTTGCGATTAGCCGGATGTAATGTTTCATATGTTTCTCCTTATTTGTTCGGCGGTATCGTGCGCAAGGCCGCCCAGCACGTCAAGTCAAATCAGGGCGGGAGCGAGTTCAGGGGCGAGAAGACAACTATTGTCTTGAAATCGGCTCAAGTTCTTTGTAGAACCAAAGACCCAAAGATGACGCCTAAATCAGGCATCACCAAACTGAGAGCCGTAACTACAAAGAAAGCCGTCGCTCGAATAGCTTACAAACCTCACGTATCAACGAAAATGCTACGATGAATATCATCCTAATCGCCGCCGTTTTGTTTGTGTGCCTTGTAGGTGCCGCGTTACTCGGGAGACGTGTGCATCGTTACCTTCCTGAGGCTCATCTGAGCGCTGACTCCAGGGACGCCGTGAAACTTGCCATGGGTCTTGTTGCTACCATGACCGCCCTGGTCTTGGGGTTGCTGGTAAGCTCAGCGAAGGGCACCTACGACACTGCGCGAAGTGAAGTGATCCAGATGGCCGCAAAGGTCGCCTTCCTCGACCGCGCGTTAGCCCTGTACGGACCTGAAGCTGCAGACGCTCGCGGCGACCTTCGCGCGGCCGTCGCCGACGCGGTCGGGCGCATTTGGCCGACAGACCAAAGCGGGCCTGCTCAGTTGGCGCCGAACCAACAGGCGGGTGACGCGCTTTTTCTCGCCTTCCAACGAGTGTCGCCGCACGATGATTCGCAACGCGCACTTAAGGCGCAAGTGGCGACCCTTATGGTGGATCTAGGTGAGCTTCGGTCGCTGCTGGTAGCTCAGTCGATACCGTCAATTTCTAAGCCGATGCTGATCATTCTTGTCTCGTGGCTCGTGGTCATTTTCTTTGGCTTTAGCTTGATCGCGCCGCCCAACGCGACGACCACGCTGGCCCTGGTCGCCTCAGCCTTCTCAGTTGCATGCGCCATGTTGTTGATTCTCGAGCTGGACCACCCTTTTGGCGGCCTGATACGCATTCCAAGCGAACCGATAACAAACGTGTTAAGCCATCTGGCAAAGTGAGCCGTGTTGAATCCACGCGCATCGACTAGGATCTTACCCTGTGCTTGTTTCTCAATTTCGCACAGCACTGGCAAAGCGCTCTAGATACACGCGCTGTAGATCCTCGGCGCTGGTCTTGGCAGGGCCAAGGTCGAACTCCACCTTTTCAATTGTGCCTCTGAAATACTTTGGTAGCACTTTGGCGTATTCGAATTTTGGAACGACTGGCAGTCCATTGTCGGTCCCAATATCCATGCCAGCATAGGAGGCGAACCGGAACGGCACAGTGTGCTCGAGTTTCCCTTCTGCTTGTTGTTTGCCATTGATGAAAAGACGGCTCGTGCCGCCGGTGGCGAACTCCCCGGGTTTATCGGCAGTAAACTCATAACGCACATTCACCTTGCCCTTGGGCACCTCATCACGTGAACTGATGGTATCCAATTTGAGACCGAGCAAGCTATAGGTGTGCTTAAGGTGGCCGTTTTCGACATACAGCGAGAAGCCGCCAAGAAAGCTGCCTTCGGCAACAATCACGCCAGCGATACCGGGACGCAGTCCCAAGCCTGATCGACCCGGATTGTCGAGGTCCGCGCTGATGCTGTAAGAACGATTGTAAATCGGAGGAATCATCCCGGAAGAGATGTTTTCCGTTCCGTTGTAATAGGTGAACTTCGTCTGGTCCGGCAAGCCTTTTGGAAAGCCCCAGACAGTCGCCATCTCTCCGAGTAGTGGCAGCACCTGATATTTCTCGGCCTCCGCCCAGAACAACGCCGTTAGTTCGCGCACTTTGTCCGGATACTTGTCGGCGACATCGTTAGCCTGCGAGAAATCCTCGTCGAGATTATACAACTCACATTTGTCGTTATTGGGGTCCCACTTGCCTGGTGCGAATCGCGCGAGTGTTTCGGGATCAATCTTCCACGGAATTCGGTCTAGCCGCCAGCATGCCAGCCAGCCGTCCTTGTACATTGCGCGGTTTCCCAAGATCTCGAAATACTGTTGGGTATGTCGCGAGGGCGTATTGGCGTCATCGAATGTGGAGAGAAAACTTACGCCGTGCATGGGCATCTGCGCGACGCCGTTCACTTCCTTTGGCTCTGGCAAACCCGCAGCTTCCAAGATTGTCGGCGCGATGTCGGTGCAATGAGTGAACTGACTTCGCAGACCGCCTTTGTCCTTGATGCGTTTGGGCCAGCTAATGACCATTGGGTTACGAATACCGCCGAGATGTGAGGCCACCTGCTTGCCCCACTTGAATGGCGTGTTACCAGCCCACGCCCATGCAGCTGCGTAATGCGGAGCCATGTCGGGTCCGCCCCATTTGTCCAGGCCGCCATAAGCTTTTATTGCTTTTAACTGCTGGTCGGTCGTGAGCGGAACGCCGTTCAGGGTGGTCATTTCGTTAAAGGTCCCGCTCTCCGTGCCTTCCATGCTCGCGCCGTTATCGCCGAAGATATAGATAATTAGCGTATTGTCGGCGAGGCCCATGTCTTCAATCGCTTGCACGACGCGCCCCGTAGCACGGTCCGCGTTTTCTTGGTACCCGGCATACACTTCCATCTGATGCGAATACAATTTCTTTACTTCCGGCGATACGCTATCCCAAGCTGGGAACGCCGGATCGCGAGGGGTGAGCCTGGCGTTAGCCGGAATCACGCCGAGCTGCTTTTGTCGCGCAAACGTCTCCTCGCGCAACTTGTCCCAGCCCTGGTCAAACTTGCCTTTGTATTTGTCGCTCCATTCCTTCGGGACTTGATGCGGCGCGTGAGTTGCCCCGGTTGAGAAGTAGAGAAAGAAAGGCTTATCCGGCGACTGCGCTTTTTGATCACGAATCCAGGTAATGGAGTGTTCTACCATTGCGTCGTTTAGATAGAAGTCCTTCTCTTTCGGCACGCCGATGATGCTGTTATTCTCTGCAAGGACCGGATCAAACTGACCGCTTTCTCCGCCGAGAAATCCCCAGAAATAATCGAAGCCAAGTGCGTTCGGCCAGCGATCAAAAGGGCCTGCAGGCCCCTGTTGCGCGTCAGGCGTAAGATGCCACTTGCCGATCGCAGCTGTGTTATAGCCGTTGCCCTGAAGAATCTGCGCGATGGAAGCGGCGCTCGTTGGCCAGTTCGTGCTATAGCCGGGCCAGCCGCCGATCAACTCGCAAATAGAACCAAAACCGACCGCGTGATGATTTCGCCCCGACAATAACGCTGCTCGTGTCGGCGAGCAAAGGGCGGTGACGTGGAATCGATTGTAACGAAGTCCTTCGGCCGCCAGTTTATCGAGGGTAGGAGTGGCGACCGGCCCACCGAACGTCGATGGATTACCGAACCCCGCATCGTCAATCAGGACAAGCAGGATGTTTGGCGCATTGGGTGGCGCTTTCACCGGCGGGGTAAAGGCCGCCACGGATCCTTCCAGCGTACGCTTGGTCACACCCTGAAACGGCTGAGGTGGACGCGGCAGCACGGTTCGATCCCACGCCTCCTCGGCAGCACCGGATTTGGTTGTTTGCGCCGCCACTACAATGGCAATCGCAATGAAGCATTTTATTGAGTTGAGCATACCAGTTCCTCGGAGAAACACCGCGAGCGTACACAAAGCCGTTGGTCATCACACGGGAAAAACTGAGCAATTCAAACTACGCTTTCGTCGTTGAACGATGGAGGCGTTCTTGGAGAATAGAGGATAAAATGGGGTTGGAGCTAAAAAGTGAATGCGAAAAATGCAGAGCCACGCTTGCACCGGGCGGAGTCGCATACATTTGCAGTTACGAATGCACCTATTGCGCAAGTTGCGCCGGGCAAATGAATTTCGGTTGCCCAAACTGTGGAGGTGAACTTGTGCGGCGACCGCGTCGCAAAGAGACGCCTAATTCCGGCGCCGGCGCTGATGCTTGATTCGATAAGTAAGAAAACACTCATCGCCGATAGTGCGCATGTCGCTCAACGAACAATGCACGCTGGCGGGCAGAAAATCCTTGCTCACGCCTGTCAATGTCGGGGCCTTTGCTCCGCCGAACATGAAAGGCGCAATGGTTAGATTGAGCCGATCGATCAGGCCTTGCTCCAATAACGCTCGAAAAAGCGTCGGCCCACCTTCGCATGCAACCGTCCGAACCTTGTATTCGTCACGCAACGTTTGCAGCATGCCGCCGAGATTCACACTTTTTGTGTCGCTCAAATGGAGTGTCGTCTTCTTCTCCAAAGCCCGCTGATATTTTTGAGGCATTCGTTTCGTCGAAAAGATGATGATCGGGGAAACGTCCGACTGAAAAATGTTCAGACGATGGTCGATCCTGCCTTCGTTGGAAACGATTACGCGTAATGGGCAGCGGCTTCGACCGCGTTTCACTCGGCTCTCCTGCATTTCAGTTGGCAGCCCGAGCCGGACATTGTCGCGTTTCAAGCTGGTGTGGCCAATTAGCACCGCATCGGCCAAAGCGCGCTGCCGGAACAAATGCAATTTGTCTTCGCGCGAAGTGAAATCGACTGGCGACAAATTCTTTGTGGTAACCTTGCCATCGACAGTCATGGCGAAGGTGGCGACGACAAGTGGGCGCTTGTGTTTCATGAGAAAGGTTGAGATGTAAATCGTTGACTCGTTACATCGTTAAACCGAATCACGACTTACGATTTACGAACCACCGGCCCTCATTCCGCTTCGCCTATCTCATGTTCCAGCGCGATGACTTCGTGTTCCATCTCACGCATTTTCACACGCGCGACCGCTCCACTCGGCTTGTAAAACAGATAAACGATTGCGCCGGGCAGGGAGCAAACAAGAATAATGAGGAAGCTAAGAGAGCCAATGAGAATGGCCTTTGCTTCGGGCACTCCACAGAGGCTGCTGAGCATGATCTGTAAAACCTTTTCCCGAAGGCCGATTCCCGCGAAACTGATGGGTAACGCGGAGATAGTGCGTTCCACCGGCATCACGGCGAAGAAGTTGACTACTGGCACGGGTGCGCCCAGGGCGTAAGCCGCACAGAGAAAAGTGGCGAACGTGAACATGTGCGCCACCAGAGACGCACCAAACGCGACGAGCGTCGCGCGCCAATGATGCGCGTAAAGATGATAGGCGGCGGAAATTTCGATCAGTTTGTCGCGGCCCGGGAACTTCTCCGGCAATGAATGGAACAGGTTAAATCCGCTGATTACAAAAGTGGATATCAATGTCAGGACCGATGTACCGAGGAGAAAGAGCAGCAGCCAAAGCAAATTTCGTGTTTCGGTAGTCTGCGCGAGAAAATCGTAACGCAAGCCGATGAGCGTGACAGTAATGGCGACCAAGGCAACAAGACCAATGAAACGATCAAACACGACGGCGAGCAATGCGCCCGCTTTTTTGTCCGGCGTTTCCTTCAGCAGGTAATAGCTTTTCATGATATCGCCGCCTGTGCCTCCCGGGAGAAACTGATTGTAAAACATGCCAATGAAGAACAAACCCATGAGACGTGGAAAACTCAGATGAATCTTTTGGACCTTCAGCAAAACGTGCCAGCGAAAAGCGGCGGCGACTTCCACCATTATGTAAGCCAGAATGCCTAGCATAACCCAGCGGTACTGAGCGTTTCGGATCGCCTCGACCATCTGTGCGCGCCGGTTGGGATCGTGATAAACCCAATAAAGCACACCGCAGTGGTGACGCTAAGCTGGAAAAACGTGATCAGGATTTTTTTCATTCGCCGAAGCGCTCCTTCCACATTTGGACTGACTGGTGAATTGCATCGGCTGCCTTATTCGGGTTCATCTCCCAAACAAATAAGCAGTTTGTGGAAAGGAGCGGAACAAGTTTCTCAAAGTCGACCCCTCCGGTAAAAGGCGGTTGATGATCTCGCGCAGGCCAGATGCAGTCGTGCACATGGCAGCCAAACGCACGTGGACCGACTGCGCGCAGCCACTCGGCGTGATCGAGGAACCCCAGGTTCTCTTTGATCTGCGAGTGACCGAAATCATGCCAGTAACCCAGGATCGGCGAGTTCATCTCGTCAAGTAGGTTCGCCAACTCGCGCTCAGTTGGAATTTGTTCATAATCGCGCCGGGCTTCCAAACCAATCCTAATATTTTTCGCAGCGGCATACTCAACGATGCGGCGCAGGCAATTCTTCACCCGCTGCAGGCATTCAGGCGCAATTTTCTCCCGTTCTTTTACGGCGCTGATTTTCATTCTCACGTATTCGCGAGACAAGTATCCACCGGCTTTCGCCATCGCAATCAACCGCTCGGTAATTGGGTTCATGTTCACCTGTCCCAGATGTAATACGATGAACGAGGCGCTTAATTGCCCGGCGAGATCAATCGACTGAAGTGTTTGCGTGACAGCGCGCTCGCGTTCCTCGGCTGACGCGGCGGAAAATTTAGAACAGTCGATCGAAGTCATTGGGGATCCGGCAGGTGACGGACAAAAATTATGCAGACTGCTGAAGCGGATTTCTCCGGTATCAAACACCTTTTGAATTCCTGGCATTAGCGACATGCGGACAGAGTGGTCGAGTTCAATCAAGTCAAAACCAAGTTTGCCTTTGATTTCACCCAGCATTGCATCGCCGCTGGCATGGCGTTCGGAGTTCCAACACGTGGAAAACGCGATCACACTAAACAGCAGCAGCCATTGGCGGTGCCGGCTCGGCAGCAGGCTTTTCAGGCGCCGCGGGCCGCGAGCATTCTCGCCGTACGCGAGCAAGCACGATCAGCGCAATCACAGCGTAGCACACTGCCGAAATCGCCAGCGCCGTGGGCATACCGATTAGATCAGACAGCCCGGTAACGCCCAACCCCGCGACCGGCATCAGGCCAACGAAACTCAGCATGAACACGGCCGAGACGCGGCCGCGCAGATAATCGGGCGCCCGTTCCTGTACAATCGTGTTCGCCAAGCCGAAGTTCATGGCCAACCCGAGCGAATTCAGAATGAGTAACCCCGTCGCGACGTAAAAGCTTGGCGCGCGCGATAAACTGAAAATCGCGCATGCGACGACGCAGACGTTCAGCATCATAACTGGCACACGTTTCCGGTGCGGAATGCTGATCAGGAAAATTGCCCCGATCACTGAGCCGACTGCCGACGCGCCCATTAAAAAGCCCAGTTGATTCGCGCCAAGGTGGAGCACCAGTCGCACATACAATGGCATCATCACCGTAATGATCGGGAAAATGAAAACCGTGGTTGCTGCGATGAACCCGATCATTGCAAGACTTGGTTTGTCTTTCGCGACGTAGCGAAAACCTTCCTTGATTCCACTGGCGCGCTTCTGTTCTTCCTCGGCCGTGCCGCGCGAGCGCGGCGGGATCATGAATAAAGCGATAATCAGTGCCCCGAACGAAAATGCGTTGCAAAAAAAGGCTGAAGCTGCGCCCCACGCGCCGATGAAAATTCCGGCGAGCGAGGGACCGACTACGCGTGAGCCGTGAAACACAGCACGGTCGACAGCAATGGCGCTTTGAATTTCATCGCGTGTCACGAGTTCCGGCACGAAGGCGTTGAGCGTCGGCATTTCAAATGAATTCGAAATGCCGAGCACGACCGCGAACGCGAGGATGACGGTGATTGATCGCTCTGCGTGCGACTTCTCGATATTGCCGCTCATGATCAAAAGACCCATGGAAATTGCGAGCGCGATCTGCACGTACTGTGTCGCCAGAAGAATTTTTCGTTTATCGAAACGATCAGCCGCCGAGCCGCCAGCCATTGTTAAAAGGAGCATCGGCAGACCGGCAGCGAGGTTGGCCATTCCGAGCATGATCGCTTTGTTCGTGAGCGTGCTCATCACGTATCCTTGGGCCATGACCTGCATCCACGTTCCCGTATCGGAGATCGAGCTGCCGATGATGTAACGGCGAAACGGCCCCGGTCGCAAAACGCGCAACGCGTGGCGAGTCGATACTTTCAATTCCTCGCTCATTGCAAACACTCATCGTTGTAGAGGCGTTTGTGTCAAACGGCTGTCCTTTCGAATTCAGCACGAGCTAGGTGTTCGCGATGAGTGCGAATTGCCTGTGTCGCTGGGCGTTACTATGTTGAGGCATGCGCATCGATAAATACACGCAGAAGATGCAGGAAGCGTTGCAGGCGGCACAGGATCTCGCGTCGCAGGCTAATCATCCGGAAATAACCAATGAGCATTTTCTTTCGGCGCTTTTAGACCAGGGCGAGGGGATAACGCGGCCGCTCCTCGAGAAGTTAGGCGCGAATGTAGACCAACTGCGCGACCGGCTGCGTTCAGAGTTGGAACGCCGCCCAAAAATCCATGGCGCGGCTGCCGATGTGCGTCTCTCGAACGAACTCCGCAACGTCCTGGATTCTGCGGAGAAGGAAATGTCGAAACTGAAAGATGAGTTTACCAGCGCCGAGCATTATTTGCTGGCGTTGGCTGGGTCGAATGTTCCAGCCGCAAAATTACTTAAGGAAGTCGGCGTCGCGCGCGACAAGCTCATGCAAGGGCTTCAACAGGTGCGCGGCTCCCAACGGGTCACCGATCAAAATCCCGAAGGGAAATATCAGACGTTGGAAAAATATGGACGTGATCTCACTGAGCTCGCTCGCCGCGGCAAGATCGACCCGGTGATCGGACGCGACAACGAAATTCGGCGGATCATGCAGGTGTTGTCGCGCCGGACGAAAAATAATCCGGTGCTCATCGGCGATCCGGGCGTGGGCAAGACAGCGATCGTGGAAGGATTGGCCCGGCGAATCATCAGCGGCGACGTCCCTGATTCGTTAAAGAACAAACGAGTCATCGCGATGGATATCGGTGCGATGGTGGCCGGCGCAAAGTTCCGCGGTGAATTTGAAGATCGCCTGAAAGCGTTCTTGAAAGAGGTAACCGATTCGCAAGGTCAGGTCATTTTGTTCATCGACGAATTGCACACCATCGTTGGAGCAGGCGCTGCCGAAGGCTCTGTCGATGCTTCAAACATGCTTAAGCCGATGCTGGCGCGTGGCGAGCTGCGCACGATCGGCGCCACCACGATCGATGAGTACCGCAAATATATCGAGAAAGACGCGGCACTAGAACGGCGTTTCCAACCGGTCTTGGTAAACGAACCGACAGTGGAAGATACAATCGCAATTCTCCGCGGACTGAAGGAACGCTACGAAGTGCACCACGGTGTGCGCATCACTGACAGCGCGCTCGTTGCAGCAGCCGTGTTGTCGCAGCGTTACATCACTGATCGGTTTTTGCCGGATAAGGCGATCGATCTGGTCGATGAAGCAGCGTCGCGTTTGAAGATCGAGCTCGATTCAATGCCCACCGAGATTGACGTGATCGAACGCGAGATCATGCAGCACGAAATGGAGCGCCAGGCGCTGAAGAAAGAGAAAGATCCCGCGAGCAAGGAGCGTTTGAAAAAACTCGAGAAGGAACTGGCTGGATTAAAAGAAAAATCGAATGCGCTCAAAGCCGAATGGCAGAAAGAGAAAGCTGTCCTCGACGAGCAGCGAAAATGGAAGGCGGAACTCGATCAACTCCGCACCGAGCTCGAGCGCACCCAGCGTCGTGGTGAACTGGCGAAGGCGAGCGAAATTCAATATGGCAGGATACCTGAGCTCGAAAGGAAATTGGATGAAGCGACGGCAAAAGTGCAAAGACTAAAAATCGCTCCTTCGCGAAGAAGTGACGGAAGAAGATATCGCCGAAGTGGTTTCTAGCTGGACGCATTCCCGTCTCGCGATTGCAGGAAGGTGAACGCGAAAAGCTGGTTAAGCTGGAACAGCATCTGCATTTGCGCGTTGTCGGGCAGGACGAAGCGATCAAGGCGGTTTCCAACGCGGTGCGTCGTGCCCGGGCTGGTTTACAGGACCCAAACCGTCCACTCGGATCATTCATTTTTCTCGGACCCACTGGTGTCGGCAAAACGGAATTGTCCCGCGCGCTAGCGGAATTCTTGTTCGATGACGAGAACGCCATGATCCGGATCGACATGAGCGAATACATGGAGAAACACACGGTGGCGCGATTGATCGGCGC
>JAALOD010000085.1 GCA_013372845.1 Candidatus Udaeobacter sp. | reverse complement strand
ACGGTGGGCTGAACGGCGCTTGGGATTACGGGCCACTCGGCGTCGAGTTAAAGCGAAACCTTAAGAATTACTGGTGGCACGTGACCGTGCATGAGCGGGACGACGTCGTTGGCATGGATGGCTCGATCCTGACCCATCCTGCGGTGCTAAAGGCATCCGGTCATGTGGAAGGATTTTCTGATCCGATGGTCGATTGCCGGACTTGCAAAGCACATTTGCGCACTGATCAGCTCACGGAGAAGAAAGGCGTTAAACAGTGTCCAAATTGCGGCGGCAAGGATTTGACTGCGCCGCGGCAGTTCAACTTGATGTTCGAAACTCATGTAGGCGCCGCAACTGACGAAAGTTCCATCGCCTATCTGCGTCCTGAAACAGCACAATCGATCTTCGTTCAATTTAAAAACATTCTCGAAGTATCGCGCAAGAAACTGCCATTCGGCATCGCGCAGATTGGTAAGGCTTTTCGTAATGAAATCAACCCGCGCAATTTCACGTTTCGCTCTCGCGAGTTCGAGCAAATGGAAATCGAGTATTTCTGCCGTGCGGAGCAGGGGATGGAATTGCTCGAATATTGGAAAGAAGAACGCCTGAGGTTTTACGAAAACATCGGGATTCCCCGCAGCAAACTTCACGTGTTGACGGTTCCCGACGACGAGCGCGCCTTTTACTCAAAAGGGACTTACGATATCGAATACGATTTTCCTTTTGGACGACAGGAACTCGAGGGTGTCGCCTATCGCACTGATTACGATTTGTCACAACATCAGAAGGCCAGCGGGAAATCTCTCGAATACTTTGATGAGGATACGAAACAACGATTCGTGCCGCATGTTGTCGAGCCGAGCGCGGGTGTCGATCGCACAGTCCTGGCACTGATCTGCGAGGCGTATTCGGAAGACCAGGCGCCAGATGAAAAAGGAAAAATGGAAACGCGCATAGTGCTCCGTTTCCATCCACGGATGGCTCCGATCAAGTGCGGTATATTCCCGCTGCTCAAAAACAATTCGCAGTTGGTCGCCAAAGCAAAAGAGATTGCCGATCTTTTGCGGCCGCACATGTTTGTTTTTTACGACGAGAGTGGCGCCATCGGCCGTCGGTATCGGCGTCAGGATGAAATTGGCACCCCATTCGGGGTAACCGTTGACTTTGAGACGCTAGGGGAGAAGGATGCTACACTGCGCGATACAGTCACGCTGCGCGAGCGGGACTCAATGAAACAGGAACGCGTCGCAGTCAAAGATCTGCTCGAGATTTTGACTTCGCGGATTCGTTGATTTATCCGCAATGGATGCGTACGCATGCGGAGCTATTTGAACTATGAAAGTTGAAATTTTCACGTTGTGTGATGCAGCGACAACAGACGCCGGGGGCAAATTGAACATTCTCGGCTCATTTGATCGATTGAACGCGACGCAAACTCCGGTGATGCATCCTCAATGCGCTTTGGCTATCAAGTTGAGGTTCGAACGCGTGGAAGAAGGAACGAAATCGATCCGAATCCAATTTGTCGATGCAGACGGGAAGTCGGTCATGCCAACTCTGAATACCACGTCGCAAGTGCAATTCAGGCCCAGCGACTCAACTGCAACAGCGTCCCTGGTCCTTGTAATCCAGCAGTTAAAGCTGCCTAAATTTGGCGAGTACTCGATCGACCTAGCCGTTGATGGGCATCATGAGGGATACATTCCGCTAGTAGTCGCCCCGCCGACTTGACCTCTAAGTTGGCGATGGATCTCGCGCAGTTCCGCGAATACTGTCTGAGCAAACCTTGCGCGACTGAGGGCACGCCATTCGGGCCCGATGTTCTCGTGTTCAAAGTCAGCGGTAAAATGTTCGCATTAGCAGCTCTGGACGAAGTGCCCACCACTGTGAACCTAAAGTGCGACCCTGATTTGGCGCTCGAGTTGCGCGATCGGTACGAACAAGTCACGCCGGGTTATCACATGAACAAAAAACACTGGAACACCGTTGGGATTGAGGGTGGCATTCCCGATCCCGAGCTGCGAAAAATGATTGACCACTCCTACGATCTCGTGGCCAAAGGGCTGCGAAAACCCAGGGCAAAGGTTGCAGCTCGATCTCGGCGAAACTCAACTGCAGCGCGTCGCGGGCGACGTTGAGGAATTATGGGCTGCGTCGGTGCGAGCCTCGGAGAGAGGGATGCCGCGCTGCTGATACAGTGACGTTGCGAGATCGCGATTCGATGAAATAAGAACGCGTCGCCATCCAAGACCTGCCAGCCATCTTACGCGACCGGCTCGGCTGATGGCTCTTGAAGGGCGATGCGTCCTCGCACCGCTTTTACCCACTGCAATTCTCCCGAGGTTGTTACTTGCACAGGCCCGGCACAGGAATAACAAACTTGCCGTCCTTCTCAGCGATGAAGTTCTCGCTTGTGCTGGTTGAGCTGCCGTTGGCGTCTTTCTTCTCGACCTTGATGATGAGTTTCTTGGTTGGTTTAAGTGTCAGGCAAACCTTGCCGCCGGTCGGCGAATCCATTGGCGTCGCCGCTTTCTTCGCGTCGTCCGGCGTAAGATCGACAAGCTCGATGTTGGATATTTTCTCGCCGGCTTCTCCTGATTGCATCATTTTGTAGAAACCGAGGATCGCAGGGTCGGCGCCTTGAGTATAGAGGAACGATTCCAATGTAGCCGTGTCCTTCCCTTCGAACGCAGTTTTGTATTTGTCGATAAAGGCTTTTTCTTGTGGGGATGTGCCAGCGTGAAGCGAAAGTGAAGCTGTGATGAGCAAGGTAGAAGCTAAGATGCTGATTCTCGCGACGTTGTTCATAAATGTCAGGGTAGGGAGCTCGATTTGGGCAAGGCAAGCCCATTACGAGAAAACCGTTGCTGATCCGCGCGCGGCAGGCTAATTGCTTTCGCGAAATCGATAGCGGACCGGAGACCGCCGTTCCTTGCCGATGAATATTCACGAATACCAAGCCAAAGAACTACTGCAAAAATTCGATGTAGCGACTACACGAGGAAGGGTTGCGTCGACCCTTGACCAGGCGGAGCAAATCGCGCGCGAACTCGGCGATGTCGATGTCGTGGTTAAAGCGCAGATTCACGCCGGCGGACGCGGCAAGGGCACATTCACGAACGGATTCAAAGGAGGAGTGCATGTTCGCAAGACGCCAGCGGAAGTGCGCGATGTCGCGGCAATGATGCTAGGTCAGATCCTGGTTACCCACCAGACAGGACCGGCCGGTCGCCAGGTAAATAAAGTGCTCGTCGCCGAATCCGCGGACATTGCGCGCGAGATTTATTTTGCCGTCTTGCTCGATAGAGCCACAGCCGCGCCTGTAATTGTCGCGAGTAATGAAGGTGGCGTTGAAATTGAAGCCGTCGCGGCGAAATCGCCCGAGAAAATTATTCGTGAACCAATTGATCCCTTGGCAGGTCTGCAACCATTTCAGACTCGGAAACTGGCGAAGCAACTCGGCTTCGAGTCGTCACAATTGAAAAGCGTTTCGAAATTATTTGAAGGGCTCTACCACACGTTCATTGCCTACGATTGTTCGATGGTGGAAGTGAACCCGCTCGTTGTGACAGCCAAAGGCGATGTGCTGGCGCTCGATGCGAAGTTTAACTTCGACGATAACGCGCTGTATCGGCATCCAGAAATCGCGGCGCTGCGTGATGTCGCCGAGGAAGACCCGCGAGAAGTCGAAGCTTCCAAGCATGGTCTTAATTACATCGGTCTCGACGGAAACATTGCCTGCCTCGTGAACGGAGCCGGTCTGGCGATGGCCACGATGGACATCATCAAATTCTATGGCGGCGAGCCGGCCAACTTCCTCGATGTAGGCGGTGGCGCCACGGAAGAGCAGGTAACCGAAGCGTTCAAGATTCTGATCGCGGATAAAAAAGTAAAAGCAATCCTGGTCAACATTTTTGGCGGTATCATGAAATGCGACATCATCGCGCAGGGAATCATCAACGCAGCAAAGACGGTAAAGTTATCAATGCCGCTGGTCGTTCGACTCGAGGGAACGAATGTCGAAGCAGGAAAAAAATTGATCGCGGATTCGGGTCTGGCCGTTATCGCGGCCGACGATTTGGCCGATGCCGCGCAAAAGGCCGTGAAAGCGGCAGCAGGAAAAAAATGAAACCGAAGAAGATTGCATTTACTGGAATCCCGGTAACGGACATAAAGCGCGCACGAGCGTTTTACGAAGGAGTGCTCGGGCTCAAGATCTCGGGTGAATTTGGCGAAGGTGTTTGGATTGAATACGAGATTGGTCCCGACACGCTGGCTATCGGCAGCGTGGGCGATCAATGGAAGCCATCCGAAGACGGCACCAGCGTCGCTATTGAAGTCGAAGACTTTGATGCCGCCATCAAGAGCCTGAAGCAAGCGAAGGCTCGATTTGCCGCCGAAGGAATCGAGAGTCCGGTGTGCTGGATGGCCGTCGTGCAGGACCCGGACGGTAATAAGATTATTATCCACAAACTAAAAAACGCTTAACATCATGATCAAGGAAGTTGCATTTGTCGCCGTCGCCGTTTCAGACAAGGAGCGGGCGCGGAAGTTTTATCAGGAAACGCTGGAGCTAAAACCTGCGCGAACCCAATTGGACGGCGCATGGGTCGAGTACGATCTGGGCCCAACCACAATCGGTGTTGGCTGTCATCCCGCTTGGAAACCGTCACGCGACGGTACGACGATTGCTTTTGAAGTAGAAGATATCGATTCCGCGATCGACAAACTTAAAGGACGTGGTGTCACCTTCGATATGGAAAAGATTGAAACGCCGGTGTGTTGGATGGCGCAATTTCGCGATCCAGACGGGAACAAGCTGGTGGTGCACAAACGCAAACAGCAATGACGAAGCCCCGAATGACGAATGTCGAAGGAAGCCAGAATGCTCAAATGACGAAGGCTACACTGGAACCCTCTTCGCTCATTCGGATTTCGTCATTCCTTCGAGCTTCGTCATTCGTCATTCGTCATTTTCATCATGTCCGTCCTTGTCGATAAGAGCACACGCCTCGTGGTTCAGGGAATTACCGGCAGCGAAGGCGCATTTCACACACGACAGTGCATGGATTACGGCACGAACGTTGTTGCCGGTGTAACACCTCGCAAAGGCGGACAAATGTTCGATGGTAAGGTGCCCGTCTTCGATACAGTCTGGGAAGCGCGACAGCAGACTCGCTGCAACGCTTCGATGGTTTTTGTGCCTGCTCCGGCGGCGGCTGATTCAATTCTTGAAGCCGTGGATGCCGGAGTGGAACTCGTCGTTTGCATCACGGAGGGAATTCCAGTGATGGACATGATGCGGGTAAAAGCCTTGATGCGTGGAAAGCAATCGCGACTGATCGGACCGAATTGTCCGGGAATCATAACACCTGGCGCGTGCAAGATTGGCATCATGCCCGGGTACATCCATAAGCCCGGCAAGATCGGCGTGATCTCGCGCTCTGGCACACTTACTTACGAAGCGGTCTGGCAACTCACTTCGCGCGGGTACGGCCAATCAACTTGTATTGGGATCGGCGGTGATCCGATTGGCGGACTGTCGCATCTCGATTGCGTGAAACTATTCAACGAAGATCCTGGCACGGATGCCATGATCTTGATCGGTGAAATTGGTGGCTCGGCAGAGGAAGAAGCCGCCGAGTGGATCAAGAAGTATTGCAAGAAACCGGTCGCGGCTTTCATCGCCGGAATGACGGCTCCGGCCGGGCGACGCATGGGTCACGCCGGGGCGATTGTTTCGGGGGGCAAAGGAACTGCAGCGGGCAAGATCGAAGCGCTGAAGGCAGCGGATATCGCTGTTGCGCAGACGCCCGCCGCAATCGCCGACACGCTCATTGCGCGAATGAAGCTTCAATCCTAAAATTCGCGCTTTCAGGAACCGGTCATTACGGTATCAGGAATTGTCTGTTTAAATCAGTCCGCGGATTGCTTGCAGTTCGCTGGATGCAATCGCGACAGATATGAAATTGCTGAATCAAATTAGTTGCCTATGAACACACTTGCACTCATCGCATTACCTGGATCGGGAAGGAATACCGATTTTTGGACTGGATTGAGTTACCTCATGGTCCTTGGTTTCATGGGAATGCTCTTTTCTCGATGCGCTTCCTCGTCCAATGGCTCGCGTCAGAGCGACAGGGCGAAAGCATTATCCCAGTCTCGTTCTGGATTGAGCATTGCCGGAAGTGTGCTCATGTGCATTTACTTTATTTTCCGACGCGATCCGGTTGGGATTCTCGCGTATCTTCCGAACTCGCTTATTTACATTCGCAACTTGATGTTGATTCGGAAGCGCAAGTTCGCTTTCACTGCCGCGGCGCCGTCGCAGCACCCGCGTGAACAAAGCGGCTCGGAACCCCAGCCGAGCAACAATTCGCTAGATGCTATCCTTTGGAAGTTGCGTCCCCACGCAGAGACAATAAACATTTTCTGCGACACGGTGGAGCGTCTGGCAGAGGAGAAGATGCTTAAGACTCACAAGTTAGAAGGCGCCCATTATTCAGCGATGAAGCAACTTCGTGAAAAGATAATCGGCGCAACATCTAAAGCGTAAGGAGAGAGTCGCTCACTGGCACGAGCAAGCGTTCACGGAGTGGTCGATCGTTCGCCAGCCGGCAAATTCGCCGCTTTCCAATCCATAGCCATGCGGATTCGGGCGCGACCGCTGGGATGATCGAAAAAGATGAATTCTTCAAGCGGCGTTGGATTGAGTTTGCGATAGGCGCCCAGTTTCAGCGCGACTTTTGCCATACCGTCGGGCTCGCGTGAAGTGTTGATTCCAAAAGCATCTGCTTCTCGTTCCGTGATGCGTACCACCGTATTGAGAAACGGGGTAGCGATGAAGAGCAACGTACTCAAAATCAGGGCGAGCAGTGGAAGCCCCGCTGGGTCGCTGATTCCGCGAACGCCCCATTTTTCTCCCCATCGTTTTATTGCGACATCGAAGAGAATTCGAGCAAGCGCGAAGCCGATGAGAATAAAGATTCCAAGGTACGTGAGCAGCTTCGCACCATGATTGAGGACGTAATGTCCCATCTCGTGCGCCATTACAGCACGAATTTCAGGAAGCGTGCATTGCTTGAGTAGATTATCGTTGAGCGCAACACGCGTCGTGCCGAGTAACCCCGAGACATTTGCGCTGACGCGTGTCGTCTGACGCGAGGCATCCACTTCGAAAACTTGTTTTACAGGAATTTCATTCGCTCGAGCCATCGCAAGAATTGGATCTCGAATCTTCGGATCGGTTATCGGCTTATAGGTGTTAAATAGCGGTTCGATGTAAACCGGCGCGATAAGGACAAGGGTTCCCGAGAAAATAATCATAACGACAGTTCCCCAAATCCACCATGTGCGCGGGGCGCGCCGAAAGACGGCGTAGAGAACGACCACCAGCAAGGTTCCGCCGACTAAAGTTAGCGCCAGGCCCAGTAATTGTTCCCGAAACCATGGGGCGAAACTCTGGGTCGCCAGGCCATATTGATGTTCGCGGAGAAAGTTTTCGTACATGTTGAGTGGAAAACTCAGTGCGTAAACGAGAAGCAGATATGGGATCGCATAGCAGGCGACTTGTACATTCCTGACCTTCGTGACACGTTCGGAAAAATCGCGCAGTCGCGCCGAAAACCGCGACGCCAGAAGAAGGACCGAAATTGCGGCCGCGAGAACAAAATCCCAAAGGATCAGCCAGTACCCGCCTTCGAAGTAGGCGTTGGACTTCTCTCGTTGATTCCGCGGGACGCTATCCAGCCATACTTGTGTCGCCGCAGCAGGATCGAACGGCTTTACATCGTCCGCGGTCGCAACTGAGCTGTTGTAGCCGGAGTCGTTGCCCCCGGCAGCCCGTTCGAAAGAGCTAACGTTCTCAGAGATTGCGGGCGAGGCGGTTTGTGCCGGGGTTTCCTGCGCTGAAGCAGGCATCAAAGTGATTGCCGATGTGACAACGAGCGATATAAAAATCGAAGGTCTGGTCATCAGTGCACCCACAATAAGCATGAAGGCAGCGTTGCCACAGCCGTTCAATAAGCTGGACTAGCTGCCACGTGACGCAGAAGATGCAAATATGAAAAAGCTTGTGTCACTGGTTTGCGCGTCGTTTATGGGAGCGTGCGCGGTTACCAATTCATGCGCGGAAACGCAACCAGCCGATGCAGAGCGCTATGGGCCCTATCCCACTAATTACAAGGAGATCGTGATGAAATGGCTAGACAAACAATTGATCGACGCATCGACTGCGCGCATCGAATGGGGTGGCGATCCAAAACCTGCAAACCTGGGGACAGAAGACAAACCTGTTTACGGCTATCTGGTCAACTTCAAAGTAAACGCTCGAAATCGCTTTGGCGCTTACACGGGAATGCAAAGCCATGGCGCCTTGATCCGTAATGGCGAGGTGATTAAAGGCCTGGGTTTCGGTTATTAACAATTAATCTTAAACAAAATGAAAATAAATCAGCGATCGAAATTATCAGGACAGATTCTGGTTGTCGTCATCATCGTTCTAGTGTTGATCGGCATCGGCTTTTGGTGGCTTTTCTCGAACAAACAGGAGATGGCAAAGGAGGGCAACGAATTTGGGAGAAAAGCGATCCACGAGCTCGTCGTGCAACACAATGTGAAATTTTTTGCAGATCATTTGAGTCCCGCAATGCGTCTCCAGTATCCGCCATCAGCGCAACAGGATCTCATGACTCAGCTGGCCAAGCTTGGAACGCCGCTGTCTCCGCCAAACGTTGAGGGTGATATTGTGTTTCAGTCACACTTTTTCGAGCCAAACGGCAACTTCCACGCGCACATTAATTATCCAACCAGGGGAGCTGACATCAACGTGGCCGTTTCCCATCCAGTCGGTCGTTGGCAAATTGACGAGATAAATTTCACGGCAGAGATGCCGCGATAGGCTTCGCGTCAATAAATCGTCAAATCCTACCGAAGCACGAGAGTTGTTAACTCAATAGACGTTCTAGCGAATTGAGACAGATTTGCGACCAGGTCTCCAACGATTCGCGGCGGGCCATCAATTCTTCCTTTGTCAGAAACGTAAGGCCTGTGATCATTGCCTCACGTTTCTGCACGTTGGGCTCTTTCAATTTGAAGATGTGTACGATCCCCAGGTGAACGCGTCCTACTTCGGTTGAGTCGTCATTTAAGAGCGCAACGATTCGATCTTCAAACGGAGTGTCGATCTTGATTTCCTCGTTCACTTCGCGCTCGACGCCCGCACGGTAAGCCTGCTCATCCAATGCAAAGAGCGATTCGTCGGTTTCGTTCATGTGCCCGCCAATGCCGATCGAGCCTTTCGCCACCAGCCGCTGTTCGCCTGCCTTTTTGCCGCGCACGTAATGAAGCACCGTCTCTTCAAAGGCGATCAATGCATAAGGGATGATTTGCTTGTAAGCTGGGTCGTTCTCAGCTTCGGGGCGCGGAATGAAGAAATTACTTCCGCGCGACAGTATCGCCTTCAAATATTTTTCTGGCTCGAAACTTAATCCCTGAAAACTGCCGAGCTCATCGAAGAGTTCTCGCTTAACCACTAGGACGTTCTCGTTTGGCGGATTCATGAGCCTGTCATTCTGAGCGGAACGAAGTGGAGTCGAAGAATCCCGCGATATTATCGATCGTTTCGCTGCGGGATGTCTCGACTTCGCTCGACATGACGAGGGCCCGCTAAAACGAATAGCTCATACCCACTTGCGGGCCGAAAAGATTCAAGCTGGGGTTGGGATCGGTTTGTCCGCCATTCGAGAGATGTTGATAAAGCGCTCCCACACTTATCTTCCAGTGATCGTCCACAAGATAGGAAATCCCGGCCGCTGATAAAATATTGAACGTAAAATCCTGGCCCTGGCCGCCAAAAACTTCCGGCTGACTGTCGATCCATCCCAAACCGAGCCCACCTGAAATGTAGGGAACGAAGCGGCTGCCTGGTCGAACAAAGTTGTAACGCATTCCGAGATTGAGCCCAAAGTAATGGTTCTCGATTCCGCGAAAAATCGGTTCTGCGATCGCGCTAATATAGAATTGGTTGTAGCCGCGCAGCCAGATGTCGCGCTGCACAACGCCCCACCGGACACGGGCGGTTAGGAATTCCGCGCCAATTTCGTAACTGGCAGGCGGATTAATCGCGCCAAACAGATATCCGGACTCGACCGCCAACTCGAATCGTTGCGGGTTCAGTTCTTGCGTGGTTGCCTCGGTGCGCGGCTGTTCAGTTCCGCCGAATGTTTGCGAGCAAGTAAGAACAATCGCACAAGCGGCGAGGGCGCGAAGCGTTTTCATTCGGCGCGCCTACGATAAGGAGGCTTGATCGGATTGCAATTGATAGGACGTTACTGTTTCGGCGCTGTGTGAGCGCCGAAACTCAAATAGCACAGTTCCGAGCTGTGCTGCATCGGCGGTCACCAGCCGCCGCTACAGAATTCCAGAAGATCGGGAGGCAATGGACTGGTCCATTCATGCTCGCCTTCGATTACCAGTCTTCCCGAGTGCAAAGCATGTCGTGGCAGGAGCAGGTGGCGTTCGAGCTCTGCGGTCCATCCACTCTCGATGAACCGCAAGTAAAGCCGTTCGTCAGGTCCGTAAATCTTGTCGCCCACAATGGGATGACCAAGTGACGCGAGATGCACTCGAATTTGGTGGGTTCGTCCTGTGCGTGGAATTGCGCGGATTAAGCTAAACATTTCGGCACCGTGCAGACCATCGGGCAGTGCCCCCGGCCGTCGCGCCCTGCCGGGCGATCGCACAAAACGGCGCTCAACATGAAGTTCACTCTGTGCCGGAGCGCCAGATGGATGAATCATTTGTTTGAGCCAGATCGCGGAGTGTTGATGCTTGCCTTGTCTATCCAGGGCGGCATCAACGACTGTGCTTTCCCACTCGGGCCAACCCCAGATGATGGCCAGATATTCTTTCTTTACTTGTCGCCGTTGCATCAGCAGCCCGAATCGGCGCGCGACATCGGCTTTCTTCGCCACCAGGACCAGGCCGCTGGTCTCCCGATCGAGCCGGTTCACAATGGATACCTGGCCGCCGGCGGCAATTTCGAACGCGAAGAGTCCGCGCAATTCCTGCCACAAAGTTCGCGTGCCATTCGGTTTCGTGGGATGAATCAGGAGAAACGGGGGTTTATCGACCACAGCATAATCGTCGGTTTCATCAATGATTTTGAAATCAAGTGACGGAGGCGACTCAATCATTTCGTGGCAACAATAGCCACGATTGCCTTGACCTCATTCCCAAAACTGTTTTACCTAGCCTCTTTAACTTTTGACAGGAGCACGTGGTGGAACCCAAGGACATCAAAGAAATCAAAACCATCATCGATTTGATGAAGAAGAACGATCTTTCGGTCTTCGAGATCGAGAAGGAGGGGTTTCGCTTAAAGCTGCAAAGAGGTCCTTCGGGCCAGGCAGCCGCGGTTGCAGCGCTTCCAATGGCGGTTCCGCCCAAGGCAGCCACAGCGCCCACTGAATCTGCGCCTGCTTTGCCCAAGGCGATCGAAAGCGTTCCGCTTAAGGAAATCGTTTCACCCATGGTGGGCACATTCTATCGCGCTGCATCGCCGGATGCGCCGTCCTTTGTTGATGTCGGAAAAACGGTTACGGAGGAAACAGTGGTTTGCATTATCGAGGCGATGAAAGTGATGAATGAAATCAAGGCAGAAACCAGCGGTGTCATCGCCGAAGTCGTGGCTGAAAACGGCAAGCCGGTACAGTTTGGCCAGGCGCTTTTTAAAGTCCGTTAGGACAACATGGTGGGGCGCGACCGCCGGGCGCGCCGGAATCGCGCGACCTTATGTTCGAGAAAGTCTTGGTTGCCAATCGCGGTGAGATCGCGCTGCGCGTGATTCGCGCCTGCAAGGAGCTCGGCATCCGGACACTTGCGATCTATTCTGAAGCCGACGTCGATTCACTGCACGTGCAGCTTGCAGACGAATCCATTTGCATTGGCGCAGCGCCCAGCACGGAGAGCTACCTTAAAATCGATCGCATCATGAGCGCCGCTGAAATCGGCGATGTCGATGCAATTCATCCGGGGTATGGGTTTCTCGCCGAAAACCCCCATTTCGCGGAAGTCTGCGAAAGCTGCAATATCAAGTTCATCGGACCTTCTTCACAGGCCATGCAGGCCATGGGCGATAAGAACGCAGCGCGCGCTGCGGCGCGAAAAGCCGGAGTGCCCGTGACGCCAGGAAGCGATGGAATTGTCGAGACAGAGAGCGACGCGATCAAAATCGCAAAGAAAATCGGTTATCCCGTAATGATCAAAGCGACCGCTGGCGGTGGCGGACGCGGAATGCGCACGGCGCACAATGAACCCAGCCTTCAATCAGCTTTTCACAGTGCGCGTCATGAAGCCGAGAAAGCTTTCGGAAACGATCAGGTCTATCTTGAGAAGCTCATCACCAATCCGCATCACGTCGAATTTCAGATTATTGCCGATAGTCATGGTCATCTTGTCCATCTGGGCGAACGCGATTGTTCCATTCAGCGACGCAATCAAAAAGTGATCGAAGAATGTCCGTCGCCTCTCATGACGGCGAGTCTACGCAAGAAAATGGGACACGCTGCTATCAAGCTGGCTAAATCAGTCGGTTACGAAAACGCAGGCACAATCGAGTTTCTGCTCGATCAAGACAGGCATTTTTATTTTATCGAGATGAATACTCGCATCCAGGTCGAGCATACGATTACGGAGGAGGTTTACGGATGCGATTTGGTAAAGGAACAAATCCGCATCGCTGCGGGCGAACCGCTTTCGGAGCATGTCGCGCATGCAACGCCCCGACTTCACGCGATTGAATGCCGCATTAACGCGGAAGACCCGGCAAAGGATTTTCAGCCGACGCCGGGACGAATCGATTTTTATTATGCGCCCGGCGGTCGTGGCGTTCGAATCGATTCGCATGTTTACACCGGTTACACCGTGCCACCTTATTACGATTCGTTGATCGCAAAAATCATCACGGTGGGCGCGACCCGGATCAATGCCATCGAGCGGATGCGGCGCGCACTCGACGAATATTACATCACCGGCATCAAGACCACTGTGCCGTTCCATGCTGCCATCATGCGCAACGGAGAATTCCGGGCCGGAAATTACGATACCGGCTTCATCGAGCGAGTCATGTCATCAGGCAAACTCGATCTCACATCGCGACCGATTCGGTTGCGCGAATAGACTGATTCGGCGAAAGCTTATGGCACTTGGGTAACGGAGTTGTGCCTCGCGTTCATGACGGCCTGTCCGCATAAAAGCGCAATGAAGGCATCAGCAGCTAAGAACGTTGCCGAATTGCCGATTCGTACCGCCAGCGGATAGCTTCTTGCGAAAGCGACAATGTTACAATTGCGTGACAACGCCGCGCGGCCTGATAGAAATAGGCCGTCAGACCGGTTCGCCCAAGATGATAGTCAAACTCACTAAACGAGAGCGCGCTACGATCTTAGCCGCATTACGACGATGGCTAAGCTATCCAGCAGCAAGGGAAGCAGACTTTATCGCCACAAACGGAGGGAAACATAAGCCCCTTGATAATGGCGAGATTGACCGGCTCTGCAAACGCATCGCCGAGCTAGAAACGAAACGCGACGCAATGCACATGCTTGGTCAGGTCAACAATGGCGCCCGCGCGCGAAAAGGTCTCAAACTCCTAGACGGTGTACGCGCGCCTGAGGATGGCGATCATTTCGGATTGCGTGACACAAAAAGTCAGCATCATTTTGGGTAGCGCGGCTGCTCATGACCGTGCGCGCGATCGGTTCGGGAAGGGAATAACCTTCCCTTTTGCTTCGTCGGCCGCGAGGAAGAGCTCGATCGTCTTTTCGAGAACCGTAACAGCGCTCGCACCGGTTTGAGCTGCTAGCTGTCGGAGTTTCCTTGCCGTCTTTCTGTCGATAACTCGATCGACGTTCACCCAATCGTCTCCAAGGCTCGGCATGTTTATGATATAATCGAATCCAAGAATCGCCGATGAAAGTTTGTGCTTCATGCAGCCGCGTTCCTCTGAAATTTAGGCCACCGCAAGTGACGTTTCTGTGACTACGAGCGGCATCTGGTTCGCGCAGCAAAGTACGAAGGGTGGTATTACACAATTTTTGGAAGACATAAGTCCAATGACGTCCACTTGGCGCAAACATCTAATCATCTGTCTTTTTCTCGGACTGCTGGCGGTTCCCATCTACTTCCTGGATCTGGCGTTTACCGAAGAAGGAGGCGGCAATTGGATCTCATTGGCTTTCCGGGGGCTTATCTTTTGGACTTACATCATATTGCTCGCCATCCATATCGCCCTAAGTTCAATTGGCGTTCTCTCATTTCCGGAGTCAGGAGTGTTGCGCATTCACCTTGGCTCGATGGCGCTTTCCCTGTTCCTGCTCGTCGCAGGCTTCGTCCTTTACGGAAAGCTGCTGCGCGCGCAGGCCATCTCCGGTCAACCAGCGAACTTTGACAGAGAAGTCGCAGAGTTCTAATCGACGTGATTGACTTGAAGGGCCGATGCGCGCTTACCCCGAATTGATTTGACACGTTAGCGAGTCGCCTGCCAAGCTCGCCAGCAGCTGGATCTGACTCGGGCCGAGGAGCCTCCCCGGCCGGTTCTTTCGCTCTTTTCAGACTCGAAATTATTAAATTAACAACGGGGAAGGAAGAACCATATTATGAAATCAGTAGCTCAGCTCAAAATTATCACTTCGTTGCATGTTATCGTGCTGGCAGTCATCTGCCTTGCGTCCAGAGTGCAGGCGGTTAGCCCGCCGCCGGATGGTGATTATCCATGTGGTAACACCGCAGAAGGTCAGGACGCCCTTTTTAGCCTTACGACCGGCACATACAATACGGCCGTTGGTTTATATTCGCTCCTGAGCGATACCACCGCCAAGTTCAACACCGGTGTCGGCGCAGGAACACTCCTTCGGAAATGCGGGGTTTCGCAAAGGCGGGACACTAGATATCAAAATGTAACAGTAACTTGATTAGAACAGTTACCCGTGCCGGCTTCGCATACCGTGTACGTGTAGGTGGCATGGCGACGACCGCCGGGGTGATCAGTGTAGAAGCCGTTGTTCGAAACGGTAACAATCAACACGCCGTTGCGGTAAACGGCGATGGTGTTCGAAGTCGCCCCGCTCCAGGAGAGGTCCACCGTATTTTGTCCCTGCACTTTGTAGCCACGCGCACTGAGCGTGATTTGGCCCGGCGTGGGTGTTGGCGTAGCC
>JAALOD010000084.1 GCA_013372845.1 Candidatus Udaeobacter sp. | reverse complement strand
GCAAAGGGAAGTCCGCTCGTGACGACGACATGGCGTTCATACAGCATTTCGTCGCCTTTGCCATTAAGCAGGATGCGCCAGTCCCATGGCACGCGCTCGTTAGCCGGGTGCTGCGTACGGATGCTCGTAGTACAGTTGGTGGTGATGGCGTTATACCAGCGAGGTTTGTTTCGCAGAGCGTTGAGCGAATGAATGTACTCAAGGAAACGTTCGCGCGCCTGCGCCGGCGAAACCGTCGTGCGGTAAAGATAGATATCCTCGTTGCGGTAGTTTGTGCGCAAGCGGATCACGTCGCGCTCATCGGCCACGATGTAAATGAGTTCGAAGCGCCGATAAAGGCCGCCGATGGTCGAGTAGGTTTGGCCAAGCTTCTTGCGTATCTCGATGGAGAAGCAGAGCGGCGGCGCGTCAGCGAATTGAAAACTGGCGATGGGATGCGCGATCCATGGCGAGCCCCAGTAATCGATCGCGAGGTCGATGCCAGTGATCTGCGAGAGTCGCACGGTGCGCGTCTCCCAACGCGGGGTGTAGTCGGTATCGGTCCGGTAGTCGCAGTTGCGTACGTTATGCAACGTCACCTCGTCGCCTTGAATGTCGGCCCAGGCTGTCTGAGCGACGTCCGGTTCCCAGTCGCTATCGTTGGTTGGAGAAAGCGTCAGCCACCAGATCAGCACGCCGGCAAAGAGCACGACAAAGATAACCAGCTTTCGCCAGAATGGCCTAACGAATAGCAGCACGACCACAAACGCCATCGCGAGTAATACCGCTGCCAACCGGTTGCCCGCTCCGAATGGAGCGTCAAACCATACGGCGCCAAATGCCCAGGCAATAGCGATGATGGCTACGGGGATGGCCGCAATCAGCTTGATCGCTGCCATCAATCCGCCGTGGCTAGTATGCCAGTGCTTCGTCCACTGCTGGATTTGAGATATAAACGCAAGATCCGGTCAAGCTCGGCAATGGTTTGCGGCAGTTCGCATGCCCCGTGGGGGCCGGGAACGATGACTTCGGATTGCGCGCCATCGAGATGAGAGCTCCAGTAAGGAACCACACCATCGGTACTGTTTGGTGAATCGCCTTTGCCGCGATCACCTATGATCGAGTTATAAGGAACGGTGATCGGCGCGCTGTTGACCACCGGCAACGCTGGATTTGACGGTTTCAGGCCAGTGATACTGTTCGGGAGACGTTTGGAAGTTCCGGTCAATTTCACAAGTTCTGCGCTGGTGAGCGCGGTTTTCATGGCCGAGGCAATGTTAAGTGGAAGAGCGATCAAGCTAGTGCCAAATCTACCCAATCCGCTGCTGGCCATCTCGCTCCCGCGGTGCGGAGTACAAATGAACACGACGCGTTTAATCCGGGGATTGGCATGAAATGTTGTGGCGCGAACAATCAAACTATCGCTGGAATTCTCCCTGAAAATGCTTTTCGCGGTTTCCCCCAGAGCTTTCTCCCACATCCCCCTTGTGACCGTAATTACCTGCATGCGTGTAAGCATCCCGCCCATACTGTGGCCGACTACGACGTACGGGCGATGATTCGGATAAAGTTTATCGACCCTGGCCAGCTCCTCGCGTAATCGAAGTGCGGAATAGAGGATGGGGTTGCCAGTCGGATAGCCAAAGACCCAGAATTGATAATGCTTGCGGATCTCAGGGTCTGCTTGAAGTCCGTTGATCGTTTGCACCCAATCGAACGGCGATGAGAAAAGGCCGTGCACGAAAACAAGGGGGATCCGATCGGGATCGTAAGGCTGCAGGAAATACAAACCAGTCTTGTCCAGGTAACGACTTGATCGAAACCCTGCCATTAACCCGAGGAGTAGAAGATTACCCGGCGGCTGGTAATAACTGATGGCGGCGGAATAATCGGCCGCCAGCGGGCGGATGGTGCCCTCAACTTTGGCTTTAGGTTCCTTGGCAGGGCGACGCAGGGCGAGTGTTGCATCCGTTGCATGAAAATCGAGCGTTGCCGTGACCGGTGCGGTGATTCCTTTGGCCGGTGCGAACTTTTCAGGTGGATTGACGATTCGCACTCCGACCAGCGCTCCGCCAACGCCTTGCTGAATGTTACTCTTCCTGATCAGTTTTTCTTTGATCTGGTCTGGGCTCTCAAAGGTTGTGAAGTAGTTCGGCGCCCAGACTGAGGAATTAGCGGGTTCAAGCCGCAGATGATAAGTGTTGTTGTTCCCGCTGAGAGTCAGCGGATGGTTCCAAAGCCGTCCTCCTTCACTGGTGTGAAGCAGAATGGTAAGTTCACCGCAGGCCGAGTTGTAAGTATCGCGGGCTGGAGTTTCTTGGGCGCCGGTGCCCAACAGTGGAGCGGTCATGGCAGCAGCCTGTAAATACTCGGCGGCCCGTTTCTCAACAGGGACCTGAAGACCGGCCTCGCTATAATGCCGGCGGCAGGGCGTGAAGCCGGCCTGCTGTTCGCGGCGTGTCGCACCCAGCAAAAAAAGCGAGGCACGTTATGGCCGTCACGCGAATCCGACAGATGTTTTGAACTGTTTAGGATTCAGCGTTTATTCGGTGACTTGGTTCGTCGGTAATCATCGAAGCAAGTGAGCGAGTTTGTCGCAGCATTTCAGACGTCGCAAATTCCAAAAGTCGCTGAGGTCTCGCGTCGACTTCCATAAGACCTTGCGATAGATTCTGCTAGAGATCCGCATGCGCATTAGCGGGCGCAACGTTCCGGGTCCAGCAGGTGTTGACGCCACACGATCGTAGCCGCAACTTCATACGATTGCGATACCAGCTCCTACGCACCTCGCCCAGCGTCGCAAGCCGAGTCGGATTCAGCAACCTCGAGTCTCTAGATCGGACCGATGATGATCGCAGGCGGTGATCGGCCTGCAGACGATCCTGCATCGCACCACTAGGTCGAGATAACGGCACAGCCAGCGCTATCGGAAGTTTCACGCGCTGCGCCGAAACAAGGTCAGCCCGCGACAACCACCGCGGCGTTGGTGATGCCGCCAAAACGTCTTTACCGCCTGCTTAACGTCAGGATGGCTCGCGGCGTCATGTCGGCTGACGCCCAGATGGATCAGTCGGCGTAAAGAGTAGTGATCAGAGCAGCGGGCGCTGATGAACACATTGACTGCGAAGTGAACGCCCAAGGGGCCTCGAGCGTTGGCGGAGACTAAAGCGTGCACCATGCCCCTCGTTGCAAAAGAGTGAGTACGACGTCAGCACAAGTTTCGAGGTCGCGGACATGAATGGTGAAATCGCGTGTCGCATTCGGTCGATCCCCGACAAAGACTAGCCCCAATTCCGACGCCTAAAATCGGGCTTGAGTGCCGAAGCAGTTTTATACGATGGCTCGGTGGCGCTCTAAAAAGCTTCAATGAAGACCTTCGTCAGACTTGTTTTCGCGCTGCTGTTGGCTTCGTGCGAATCGTATGGCCCGTTCCACCCCAACACAGCGACAGAACCGCTCAACTCAATCAGAGGCCCGAGCGACGGACGCTACAAATTCGCTTTCATCGAATTCGGCGATCAGGGCTCGGCCTTGGATACATCACAACGAGCGGCTGCGCTCAACGTGATTCGCCAGTCGCAACGCCCTCTTCTTTTTGTCTACATCCACGGCTGGATGAACAATGCCAACTCCGGTGATGTTTGCCGATTTGAGCACTTTATTGATATGGTCTCGCGTCTTCCCGAGGTGACCCACGGAAAGATTAATGTGATCGGTGTTTATATCGCCTGGCGTGGTAAGGATCTTACTCTGCCGGGTCTGGATCTGCTGACGTTTTGGAACCGCAAGTTGACGGGCGGTGCGGTGGCGGCGCAAAACAGCTGCCTGGCTACTATTAACGAACTGGCACTGGCTGCGCGAGAGCCAGGCAAGCAGGTCCACCATTGCGTACTAATGGGCCACTCGTTTGGCGGACTGGTCCTGAGCAATACTATTTCTCACTCCATCCTCGATGCCAGCAGCACCGGCGCGCGGAACGCGAGTCCGTGGGACATGGCGGTTGCATTCAATCCCGCGGATGATGCCATTGGCACTCGCCAGTTGATGTCCGAATTAGATTATCTTTATAAGTATGACCCGACCCGCGGCGCTTATGTAGGCAGAACACCCGGGGCCGAAGAGGGTGCTGTGACGAACGAGAACCGTCCCCTTCTCATCGTTCTGCAATCGGAGAACGATCAGGCGACGGGGAAATTTTTTCCAATAGGCCAGAGTCTGGCCAACACCGTAAATCTTCATTACCACTGGGACAGTGTTCCAGTGCCCGGCGGCAACGGACAAAAAGTATCGGAGGGAGAGTTCCAGACCCACACGCCCGGCAACGATAAGTATCTGGTAAATTTTAACGTTGTGCCTTTGGGAGAAACGACTTCGCCGTCGGGTCTAAAGACGTATGAGAACCGCGCCTTCGAAGCCAATCTTCGACAAAACGTGCGCGGCCGAACCTTTTTCACCAGCGAAAAGAATAACGGTCACGAAAAACAATTCTGTCGGGGTCCGGAGTACAATCCAAATGAGACGCGCCCTCCGACAGGAAACGAAGACTGGCAGCGTTGGGAGTTTGTCTACACCGGGAATGCACGTGTGCCCTGCTGGATCGTGCGCGTGCCAAAGGAAATTATTTGGGGTCACGGAGGATTGTGGAGCGATAACTCGGTAGCGATGTTCGGCGCCCTTTACCGTATGCATTTTCCCTTGAATGCAGAAGGGGTGCCTGCTCCTTCTCAGCCGGTTCGTGTTCCCAGGGCTCCAGACACTCTACGACTGAACCAAGACAAGCTGCATTGAGAACGCGGCAAGTAGCGCTGTAGCCACGGCGCTATGCGCCGTTCGGGATGCCGAACGATCAAACCACTGTGGCTGGCTACACGATTTAAGAGACTGGCTCCGGGAATCACTCCGATTTTGGAGTTGAATAAAGTGAAACCAGGCGTGCAATCAAAACGGTGACATAGAGCACCCGGTCATCGCTTCCGTTGCTGCAAGCCAGCGCGCAATCTTGAGACGGGCGTGATATCGCCGTAGCCGACGTGCTTAGTGTGATGAAGCTGAAGTAGAAAGCGTTGAAACCTGACATCGTCTCTTTGTCCCGGTGGCCGTATTGAATGCGAAGGCATTTGGAGTCACCTGGGCTACGAGCCAGTAAGCTACTGTCCACAACAAGCCAAGCATCAGGTAAGCCGAGATGCTCGCGCAGAGGACTTCGGTGTTTACCGAAGGCGCACGCAAAACGAAGCGGAGCAAATTCGCCACCACGAAAGCAATCAAGGCGAGTCCTGCGATAAGGAAGACAGGAGGTGGAACCAGGTCCGGTCGGAAATGATTGATCCACCTGCCGGCAATCGCTGGAATAGCAAGCACAAGCGCGATGAAGAAGACGCCTTTGCGATCCGCCACAGCAAGAACAGCGGACAGCAGCACCAGGGAAAGCAAAATCGATACAATAACATCTCCGCCTTTGACTTCTTCGACAAAAGGAAAAAAGAAGAAGAGCAACGCAAGAGCCGCTAGCAGTTCAACTGTCGAAAAGCGATGGAATCTTGGCTTTCGTAACGACTTCACACTTTCCCTCATTGATCCGCCTTTTCTCGTTAGTGCGTTTTTTCCAACAAATAGGTTTGGATCGCCTCCATCACGCCATGGAAGATCAATCCCATTCCGATGGCAGCAACAAAAAAACCGACGATGCGTGTTACCGCATCGATGCCGTGCGGGCCGATATAGCGTACGACTGTGTTGGCGTAGGCAAGAATCAGATAGGTTGTGACCATCGTCACAAGCATCGCGGCGACGATCGCAGCCAGTGACGGAAATTCAGCCAAAGGATGCCGGACAAATGACGCCATGCCCAGCATGGTAGCTATCGCCCCCGGTCCAAACATTAGTGGCATCGCCAGCGGCACAAATGCAACGGTATCGCCCGTACCTGTTGGAGCGTTTGGGATGATGGAGGCTGTATCACTGGTCGGCATGAATAGCGCAAAGCCGATCCGCATCAGAATGATGCCGCCGACGATCCGCACCATGCTGAGCGGCACCTCAAAGATCTTCAGCAGCAACGCACCAAAAATCAGAAAAAAGAACAGTAGAAGAGTGGCGTAGCAGCAGGCCTTCCACGCAATGCGTCGATGTGTACCTTTGTCCTGACCTTCCAAAAGCTTCAGAAACACTGGTAACGCTGCGAGTGGGTTGATGATTGCCAGCAATGTTGTGAAGGTACTGAGGAATAGCGTTGTAACTGTGTTCATCGGCTCAAGCGTTCCCAATAGGAGACCGCACCACTGTCCATACGATTGGTTCCTTTTTAGGTTTGGTTTATTCCCGGGAACCAATCTTCTGGATGTTGAACAGGGTCAATCGTTACTTTGCCAAAGCTGTGCTCTCAACGGCCTCATGCTACCGGTTATATAGTGCAATGTAAAGTTAAAGCGCTACACCGCAGTTAGGGTCCTAGCGCTGATTCTCCGCGTCACTAGAACAGGGTGCCCTTGATAAGCTTAGGAAGGACAGGAATGATAAAGACCTGCACGTTCCACTCCTGTCCGGATATTCGGGGATGCACCGGCATGTACTGCACAGCGAGCTGAAACTTGACTGGCAATCGCCCAAATTTCACCACCTTGCTCAAGCCGAGTCCGATGGGCACCGTCCAGACGTCCTCAGACGGCGCATTCCAGTCCGCAAGGATATTGCCCGAGTACCCGAGGCTCCAGCCGTCGCCGAAGAAGATCGTCGCGATGGGTTGCAGGTTCATTTGGTTCGTATCGGGCCGGCTGTGCACCCCACCAATGGACCACCATTGCTGGGGAAACACGCCAATGAAGTACTCCTTCGTGAGGTAGCCCGCCACGAAACTGGGTCCGAGCTGCCACTTGCCCTGGCCAGTGAACCGCGATGTCGCAGTCGGGAAGATGGCGGTAGGCCCGGCTCCTAGAATCCAGTTGCCCGAGTTCGCAGGCGACAGCAACTCCACCAGAGCCAGATCGCCCAGCCCGGTAGCCCGCTCGAAGTTGCCGGGGGCCGTCTCGTGCGGGACGATGTTGTAGAACGGCATCACCGGCCGCGTGATCAGGTTCCAATCTTTGGTCAGGCTCAGTGGCAGCACGGGCTGGAAATTCCAGTTGTTGTTCCAGTGGCCGTTGTTCAGCTCGAAGTTGTTGAACTGATTCGCGATGGGACCAGAGGCTGCTCACCGGGTTGGTGAGCCGCCTCGGTTCGAAGCTCTGCTCGACGAAGGTCTCGACATCGGGGATCTGATCGGTCGCTTGTTTCACCAGGTGATCGGTGACCGGCTCCGTAAGTTAAATCCCTCGCTACCCAAAAAGGCAGCTGAGGGAACGCGCGAATCGACCAAACGGATCTGAGTTGCCTGCTGTTTGTATCTGACCTCCGGAATTCTGTTCGGGCGAAATGCCCGAGTCACTAAAAGAATCCCCAACGTGAGAACAGTGACTCCAAAAACGAGTGGAGACTGTCTCACATCTCCCTCCTTCTGCCTTTTTGGTGCCTGGACTAACGAGAACAGCAGCCAACAGGCTGCTGCCTCGTTTATTCTGTCATTCTTTTACCAATCTCCCAGGGCGCCGTGCCCATGGACCAAACCACCGAACTGCTGAACTTCGATGTTCTGCTGGCCCGCAGTTTCTAATGTGGGCATCAGAGACTGTCCTGCTATCAGCATTACCACCCGGCCTGTCTGAGCGTGCACGGTGGCTGGGTGGCCGGCATGCGCCGTCGCGAGCGCGTGTTTATAGGCGTTGATTGCTTTTGTCGCCCGACGTAGACCTTGTCCTCATTCGCCGGTAGAAACACGTAATACGTCTTCCCGTTATGCATCACGGCCGAGCACCTGCCTGGGCAAGTCCATTGACCGCCTGTTGCTGCTTGGGGGTCGTGACCGTTATGACCTTAAGCCCGACTGAGTGAGCAAGGCCTCTTTCTGGCGGACAACCGCTGGTACCGGTGGTCTTGACGCGCTACATAGCGCCAGGACCGCCGATACTGGCGATACCTGTTGTTAATAGTTTTCATATATGTTTGGGTTGGTTGTTTTGTTTGTGTTTAACTTGTATAGAAACGAAACGGGAAATTCAAGCATTAATTTTCAGCGTCGATCCAAATCAGGCTGCGCTCGCATCTCCTGCCACACTACCAATCCAGCCACCGTACCCATCGACCAAAGCCACCAAACGCTGAACTCCGATAATGTTAGTCCGCGGTCTCAACGTAGGCCAGAGACTGTCCCGCTACCGATTACTGGACCGGGCTGAGTCTGTCCGTTGCCGGCTGCCTGCCTTCTGCGCCGCGAGCGCCTGCTTATAGGCGTTAAATTCGTTTGTTTCCCGACGTAGATCTTGTCCTTCTGTCGCAGTGGGGAAACACATAATATAGTTTGCACTGTTTTCACGCCGAGACCCTTACTGGCTAGTCCATGATAGCCTGTTTATGCTTCTGGGTCGTAACCGTCATGACCTTAAAGCCTGACTGCGCAAGCGGAACTCTTCTTGAGAGCAACGAGCTCCGCGTCGTTGGCGGCAACAGTCTGGCAGGCGACATTAGCGCCAACACCGCCGTGGCAATGGCGATAGTTATCGTGTTAATAGCTTTTCACATTGCCTCTGTATGACTGCTTACCAACTCCCATGGCCGCCGTGCCCATCGGCCCAAAAATCCACCAAACTGCTGAACTTCGATGTTGTTGGGTCAGCGGTCTCTAATGTAGAGGTAGAGAGACTGTCCCTGTATCAGCTGCTGATAGGGTTGACCACCGGCTTGACCCCTGCTGGTTTGCGACACCCCGCTCGTGCCGTGCTCTGGCAAGCGGATAGTAATGCCAGGACCGCCCGATACTGGCGATACTTGATATGTAGTTTTTTCTATGTTTGGTAGGTTGGCTGATTTCTGGGTGTATTGAAAATTACATCGTCGCTGGTTGGCTGGCTGGTGAGCCGCGATGGCCTTCTTATACTTGTTGAATTGGCTTGTTTCCCGACATAGATCTTATCCTTCGTCGCAGTGGGAAACACTGAACAGCTTCCCGTTTGCTTACGGCCGAACACCTGCCCTGGGCAATCCATTGACCGCCTGTTGCTGCTTGGGTCCGTGACCGTGGTGACCAAAAACCCGACTGCGAGAGCAAAGGCCTCTTTTCCTGGCGATTAATTCTCTCCGCCAGCGCCGGTCGTTTGGCATGTGCGGATATTAGTGCCAGGACCGCGCCGATATGGTAGCGGATACTTGTCGCAGTATTACTAGTTTTTCATATGTATTCTCGGTTGAGTGGATTGTTTAATTATTAGCTTTCTCGAAAATCTAAAAATTGGAGTTCAAGACATTAATTTATCGCCGGCTCAATCCTGAACCCACCGCGCGAACCACCGCCCCACGAAATCCTCCAGCGGCACAAAGCCACCGCCACCAAATCCCCCGCCGCCACAGCGATCGCCGCCAATCCACCTCCGCCCCGAAGCGATCACCACCTGAACTCCTCCACCGCCACCGAACGATCAAAGCCGCCGCCCACAAATCGCTTGGAACCGCTGGCTAGAAAAGTCACCACGCGACCGGTTCTGAGCCTGCGGTCCAAATCACCCAATCCGCCTCCACCGCTGGACGATCGAAGCCGCTTCCGAACGGTCGGCCGCCTCCGCTGCCGGCTCGATCTCGCTACTCGCTGCGACGACCGCTGCGATAACTCTCGCCCCTGTCCGTTGCTGATTACTTTTGCTCCTTGCCAGTTAGGCTGAGGCTTACTTACCGGAATTCAGTTTCCTTATCGTATTTCTGCCAGCCATTACCGTGTGTTCTTTATGCACATTACCATCGTGCCCAGCGATATTACCGCTGGCAGTTTTACCAACCGCACTGTTCCCCACTTCGTGCTAGAAGCGGCCACTTTTCCTCCCTGCGAATCAGCGGCGCCCGCCACCGTTCCATTCCCTGTTGAGTAAGCCCATGGTAGCGCTCTTGTTTCCTCGCGCACAGGAACTACCCACTGAGCGTTCGGGCTCGAACCCTGTCTGGTCTGGGCATAGGTGCCGGTGTCGGGTTATATGCCTTGCTGCGCTTCTGCTCCCATACGGAGTCGAAGCCGGCGCCTCGCGCGTAAGTGCCGGTGGGATTGAACCGGCACCGCGCGTCGCCGATCCGCACGGCCCATAGGCAGTCTGTTTCCATCCAAGCTCCGTTGCGAGTCATAGTAAGGCGTTGGATAATGATAACCGTAGCCCCGTAATAGGCGCCACAGCACGTCCCAGCGTAGGGTAGTGTAGCCACCATAACAATATGGCGGCTTCAGCCGCTCCATCGGCAGAATCGCCCCGCAGCGCCCAGGATAAATGTTCCCAAATATCCTGCTGTGTAGCTGAGTAACCGTGCCGTCCGATTCCCGGTCTGGGTAACAAGTCACGTTATAAACTGGCGTGCTGGAGGGAATCGTGTAGATCTCCTGTGGAACTGATGTGCACGTAGTCCATGGCCCCGCCGGATTAGGCGACATGAACACACGCCCTGAGGCAAAGGTAATAGACGTCTCCGACTTTGATTACTTTGTCGGAGTGTTCGCGGCATACTCCATCGATGTCCCTTAATCGGCTCAAACTTAGGATCACCGGCATACTTACCTTAACCTTGGCCGCCGCTTCCTTGAGTTGACTGTCATCGTGTCGGAACCTGCGCCAGCAAAACCGCGTCTTTGCTTCCTCGGTCCCGGGAACTGTGGCAATACGCTGAAGCAGGACTTGCTGAGTGGAATTTTGCCGAAGTCAGGAGGAGATCCGCTGTCGATAAGTCCAGGGCCTGTTGCAAATCAGTCGTTCAGAAACCATCGGCCCGCGGTCAAATGTAAAATTGCTGTGTGGCGTATAGACGAATACACACTGTTGTGTTCGTCGCGCAGCGTAAGTTGCGTCTCTGGGATCTGCGCGTAGACCGGCTGACCATCGAAAAGTATGACTTCTGCCGGTTTATCGCTGTAAAACGGTGGTAACGCCTCCGATTTAGCGGATGGCGGGATAAATTTTTGAGCGCGCTCCACTGCTTGTCCTGGCGGACCTTGACATCCGACGGCAGTTCTTCGTCGCTGACCATTGCCTTCAAGGCTGTGCCAGTTAGCCATTGCTGCCTACGCGAGATGTAAGTGGAATTCCCGGAGTCGAGAAACAGGCCACTGCGGTAACGACGAACTTCATTTGTGTTGAACTTCAGAGGACAGGCTCACCATTCACGCTCAACAGGATCGATGGCCGGTAACCCACAAAAATTTGGCGGATCGTTGTCAATTGCGCGCCGCAGGCGCCTCCTTCTTCGGCGTGGACGCATCAAAGAATGCAAAGAGATTGAGAAGGTCGCTGGGACAAAGGTCTTAAACAATGATCCATCTTTCGCGCTAGCTTTATCCAATGAGGAAAATAGGTGCCGGTGATCTGCGGATTCGTGATGACGGCAACCTTCGCGACGTTGTCGACGTCTGTATTTCCCTTCATTTCTACGACGCCTACCACTTCTTTGGCGTTCTTGGGCGTCAGCGAAATTGCCATTCGCCAGCTCAGATCCTGAAATTCTTCCAGTCATCAACCTGAGGCTGATAAATGATGAGCCGGGTCCCATTGCTGTATTTTCGCGGGCCAGCTCGAACGTCCGCTTATCCTGCAGTGGATTGCGCTGCCCGCTATTTCAAATGGCGAAATAAAAGCGCCGCGTACGGCCACGCATTGGAGCAAAGCAGTATAAGGAATTTCATAAGGTCGATCGATCTAATCATGCCACGCCAACAGTGCAGTCGCTAGGACTTAGGCCAATACGCAGTGTGTGTTAGTAGCGCTAAAGCGCGCGGCGTTCACCTCACAGCCGGCAACGCCCCGAGAGTCCAGCTCCGCAAAATGCATCTAGCGCTGAAGCGCGATTCAGTGACAGCCATTTGTTCATCAATGGGAACGACGCGATGAACCACCAGATTAGTGAACGCGCGCTTTCAGCGGCTGGGTTAGCGGCAATCTCAATTCCTAATGGCGATACCCCAGGCTAAATGGGAGACAGGCGCTTTGGCGCAAAACACACCTACAAATGCAGAGGATGGATTTCTTCGGCCCGGCGCACTCATTTGCTCTCACTAGGCGCGCAGAACGATTTTCAAACTTTCTGAAATTCCGCTTCTTCTGACCGCTTTTGTCGAGTTTGAAAAGCAGGCCATTAAACTTCCGGCGCAGGCATTGCAGGCAATTTAGGTGATCGGCTGTAACGCTGACTCCGCGGTCTGCGATTGGTCGCTTGCTTTCTGCTGCCAAGCGCGCCGCCGTATTCAATGCGCTACGACGAGGGCTCGGTGGGTCCAGAATCGAAGAACGTTTTTCGTCGCTTCCTAATAGTTGCCGAGCCATGATTCGGCACAAGGTCTCCCGATGCAGCTCCTTTTAGTCAAGCTTCCTCGCGCCGCTAGGAGATCGCGCTGGTGGTCTGGTCGGCGGTTAGCGCCCCGATCAATCGAGTCCTGCAAGATCTTGACTCGGTGGCCGTCGGTGCCTTTCAGCCGAGGACCTTATGCTGGATCTTCAGTCCATGGAGGCGCCCTCTTGCGTCCCGGAGATCCGTCGGGCGTCTGTCCTCCTGCTTTTACGGATTCCGACCGCGTTGAGCGTCTGTTCAGGGCGATTGTAACCAACTTCAAGGACAACCTTTAGATCTGAACGTCAGGGCGCCCGTCGACAGAGGCCTT
The DNA here is from genome assembly GCA_013372845.1 of Candidatus Udaeobacter sp. Classification (GTDB taxonomy): domain Bacteria; phylum Verrucomicrobiota; class Verrucomicrobiia; order Chthoniobacterales; family UBA10450; genus Udaeobacter. Next base: position 2,517 of record JAALOD010000084.1, on the reverse strand, counting down.
ACCTGCTTGACGTCTTTCTTGCCATCGACCCCCTTGGGGACTTGCATCTCCGCGCTGGAATCGGCTGGACTTGAGCGCCTGTCGCTCATCACAAAACCACTGCGTCAGCAGCTCTGGCGGTGCCCACAGCTCCCAGTAGGTTTAAGCGGACGCGGCGACAACGAGTTAATACTGTCAGATTGGATCTTTATCTTCTATCGCGTTTTGGTTCCTTTCCCCGATTCTAAGGGCCTGCCATCGAAACGATATGGACCTTGGTCTTACTCCGTCCGTCACTGTTGGCGAAATCAAGGTTACGGTGGTTCACGATGGAAAGATGAATCGGAAGGAGTGAATCTGACTTGATTTTGGGCGGACACCTCACCCAGGCATCTAAGTTAAGGCGGCGGCTTGTGTTAACGAACGAAGCTTGCTTATCCCGGAGCGTGCGATTCTTATGTCACGAATCGCGGACGATGAGTGCATCGCTAAATCTTCGCGCGAGGCATCGGTCCGAAGAATATCCGCATAGCCTTTTCCTTGCCGATCACGCGGACCAATTCATGCATCGTGCAATACATGGCGATGAGGATGAACAGAAGGATCTGATAGGCCCAGAAATGCGGCCAGATGATTTCCGAGCAACTTCTATTGCCCGCAACAAAGCCGCCCGTTTGCCGCCAGAAATCGGCTAGGCGCCTCAGCGTAGTGAAGGAGCAGCCATTAGCCAGTAGATTACGGTCTTCCAGCGACGTTGTAGATCGAGCGGTTTGTTGGGAAAGCGATTAATCATCGGCACCATGTCGCGATCAACACTGCCTTGCCGAGAATGAGGGCGGCGACAGCAATTGAAATTGAAGAGTTGGCTTGAGCCCGGTTCTCTCCAGCATCAAGACGCGGACAACATGATAGATGTGCAGCGCGACGAAGAATAAGATCGTCGGCGGTAGTATCTTGAAGAACTCTTCTTTTAGCTTGGTCATGTGATTTTCTTTAGACTGAGCGCGTTGTAGCGGCTTTGTCAAACGCCGAAATTAATTGGTTAGGGCTTGGACAAGCGCCCCTACAACACCGGCCAGAGCATCTTGCCGCATAAGGAAGCTTGTGCTTGTGCATGTTTGTTTGAGGCGATCGATTCTTACAAAATTGGCCCCAGCATCGCAATGGTGTTGTTCCAAAGCCGGCGGGTCATCGGCCATTGGGCCACCGTCTCGGCGGTGACGGGATGGGAGCAGGCAAGATAGGCGTCCTGACGGCGGCGCATTTCGGCAGTTAAAGTCGGATCGTAGAACAGAATGTTGTTTTCGTAATTCAAATCGAAACTGCGCCGGTCCATGTTGGCCGAGCCGATCAGGGTGACTTCCCCGTCCAATGTGAGTGACTTGGTATGGAGGAGGCCGCCTTCGTACTCGTAAATGCGGACCCCGGCGGCGAGCAAGTCACTGTAGTAACTGCGACTGGCCGCGCCCACGATCCATGAGTCGTTTCGCACGGGGAAAATAATCGTGGTGCCTACGCCGCGCCGGGCACTGGCACAAAGGGCGGTCTGCATGGCTTCGTCGGGCACATAATAGGGAGTCGTGATGATCAGCTCCCGCCGGGCGGTGTACAACAGAGTTTCGAAGACTTCGGGCATGGCCGAGTTATATACCGTCGGCCCGGTGCCAATGACCTGCGCTGTCAGCCCAGGGTCGCCGGGCGGCAACGGTTGACGCAACAAGGGCGTGAGATCGCCATCCATTTGCGCCATCCAGTCGCTCGCGAAAAGATACTGATTCTGCCGCGCAATCGGCCCCTCAAAACGCATCATCGCATCTACCCATGGGGCAAACCTTGCCTTGATCCGGAACTCGGGGTCTGCGCAGTTCTGACTGCCGCAATAGGTGATCCGATTATCAATCACCAGAATCTTGCGGTGATTGCGCAAATCGATGCGTCCTCGCAACGGACGCAAGAGAGGATTGCCGATGGCTAGGGCGGTAGCCACCTGAACGCCCGCCGCCTGCATGGCTTTCCAATGTGGGGATTGGATCATGATGCGCGAGCCCAATCCATCGGCCATCGCCCGGCAGGTGACCTTACGCGCGGCGGCCCGTTTCAGTGCCTCGACCACTTTGAGTCCGTTGTTATCCGGCAGCCAGATGTAAAAGATCAGATGGACATGATCCTGAGCAGCATCAATATCTGCGACCATGGACTCGATGGTCGCGTTGGAATCTGGCAGCAAGGTCGCGTAGTTGCCCCCCACGGGCTCAAAGCCATTGACCGAGTGTCCGAGCCGGAAGAGGTGGGCGTAAGTCTCTGGAATTTTCGGTTGCAGATTAGGCGAATCCATTCCCGGGGCCTTGGTAAGGTCAGGCATGGCGGCCAGCACCGCGCACAGGCGACTCACACGCCGGCGGCCGATACTCGTTTCACCGAAAAGGATATAAGTCAGGATGCCGATCACGGGCAGAACAATGATGACAACGATCCATGCAACCCGTGAAGCCGGCTCCCGGTGTGGCCGCAAAATGACCCGCGCAATCACGCCGAGGT
>JAALOD010000083.1:4892-15335 GCA_013372845.1 Candidatus Udaeobacter sp. | reverse complement strand
GTGTGTGGATGATTTTCCGAAAAGGAAATGAGCCGGAGCCGCTAATTCAAGAGGGTTAGCTTGCGGAGAGCCTTCGCCTCAATAGGCGCGAGGAGTATCAGCTTCGACTTTTGCGAAATGAAGAGGTAGCCTTGCGCTCCAGATGCGCATGCAGTTGGCTAGTTAATCATGAGTTCAGAAATCTCGGCTTCAGTTGGGCGGTGGGAAAAAGGTGCGCGCAATCTGCGGGACGATGTAAGAACCGTGCAACGCCTCTTGAAAACGGCTGCCACGATTTTGGAAGCTCCGGAAATCGACCCAAAAGGAGTGGACGGAAAGATCTCGCGACCATCTGCAACGTCAGACACTGTGGAGGCGATCGAAGCCTTTCAGAGCCGTTTCACCAGCGCAGTGGACGGAATTATTGCGCCAGGCAGCCAGACGTTGGCCACGCTACTGGGAGTTGCAGTAAGAGTACCGACTGCGCCGGAAAATATTTTGGACGTTTCTCAATGGCTTTTTCCTTTTCCTACTGTTCCAGCCGAGAGCTGGGAAGAACGACCTCGCGCGTTTGCATCCCCGCGAGCTGGTGGTGCCCGCTTGCATGCCGGCTGTGATCTTTACTTTCCCAAGGGCAGTCCAATCCACGCCGTAGCTGACGGCGTGGTCACGCGAGGCCCGTATCCATTTTACTGTGAAACTTTTGCCTTGGAGATTGATCATGGACCTTTTCTTGCCCGTTATGGAGAGATTCAAAGCAAGACCGAGGTCATTGCTGGCGCTACAGTCATGGCGGGACAGAAAATCGCCAGCGTAGGGCATTTGATCGGAATTCAAGTGCCTAGCGATATGCTGCACTTTGAACTGTACGACAAGAGCCTGTCGGGTCCTCTTACTGTGGCCAGTGATTCTGGCTCAGCCATGATGAACGGTGTGCCCTTTATGCGGCGGAAAGATCTGATCGATCCGACACTGAAGCTCAAGCAATGGCGGGAAAATTTACCGCCCGCCTGAGTTTGTCGGATGGCTAGCCGACCCGTGGCTGCCCGATTCGTTAGGTTTACTGCGGGAAGATATCTGGCGGTGCCGCCGGGTATTTGGCCTTCAGATTTTTGAAGTACTTCGTGTAATCGGTTCCTTCCTCGGCGGGCATCCATTCCAACAGCGTCCATTCGTTCGTCGCCTTCTCTTGCAGAAGTCCGGACTGCGATTCGTAATGTTGCTTTCCGTTTGCCGATTGAGGATTGACCTGTATCCAAGCCCATCCGTTATGGACTTTCAGGTACGGGACGACCAGCACTAGATTCTTACGGCCCTGACGAGCTAATGCGCGTTGAGTTGCCTGCAGGATTGCATTTTTCTCCGCGCTACCATCCGGCGGCGTATGCGCGGTGTTTACCGAGGCGCAACTAGCTAGAAGCAGTGAAGTAACCAGGGAGGCTATTGTGAGGTAGTTCTTCATATAGGCATTTGTTAAACCAAATTTCGATCGTGCCGTCAATCGTCTAAGGATGATGCGTTTGACCGAGGGGAAGGATTCAACCTACCAGCATCAAAAACTCGGGATTATCCGCCAAGTCCTTGATGAATGGCTTGCTGGATGGTCGACCGTCTTTGGCGTCGTAACGGAGGATCTCATTCGTATTGCGACTTGCGACGTACAGAGAACCGTCGGCGCCGAATGCCATTCCGGCTGGGCCATTAAGACCACCGGATTTTGACGCGACAAAAACCTTCGTGGAGTTCTGGCGAAGGTCATGTCGGAGAATTGAATCGTTACCGCCGCTTCCAATAAAAAGATAACGGCCGTCTGGACTGAGCAACAAATGGATCGGTTTATCGAGCTGATCGCTTCGCGAAACGAGATTTCGCAAAAAGTGACCGGTCCGTGCCTCATAGACCCGTACGCAATCGGCAGCACGATCCGCGACATACAAATCACCATTCGGTGCAAAAATCGCTTCCCTGACTTCGAGGACACCGCTTGACGCAAGCTTCGCTGACGGAACAAAGGTACCGGGAGGCAAATACCGATCGAGATCAAGACTCTGAGGAGAAGGCATTGGCAGCCCTGGTTGACCCTGTTTGCCAGCAGGTCCGTGATATCTCGCCACAAGACTCGTATTTTGGCTTGAGACGTAAAGATCACCGTTCGAATCAAACGCGACGTTAAAAGGATGATTGATTCCGGGGTTCATGTCCGCGTGGCGCTTCACGAAAACCTCAGCAAAGTCGTGCTGCCCATCTTGGTTAGGCGCGCCGTTAAACTTCAGGACCTCGCTGTATTCGAAATACGCGTTAACTACGTACAGGTTCCTGTCTGGCCCGAACATGAATCCTCGTAGCTCACGAAGCTTAACGTCTGCGTCGAGACTCTTTTTGTTTAAAGCTTTCCGTAATTCCTTCCCGTCAGTGGAATAAACGTGAATGTTGTTTAAGGAGATCTTCTCGTCGCCACCGTGAAAACTGATGTACCACTCTTTCGCCATAATTATACTTTTACCGCGCCGCCGTTTAGCAAAGTCAATCGGTTCTTATTCGAATCTTAAATACTCTCACCAAGCTAACACTGGTAAACAACGCAATTTCCTAAGCTACTTCGTCGTCCATATATGAACGGACAAACGTCGATTCCACAGAATTCCTCGTCTGAATCCATTTTTACCTTTTCGTAGAGGAGTTTTTGGTGAATATTCGGTCTTTGGTACGCATCGATGAGCACTTGAGGGCTGAAACATGAATTCTGTTTCGGACGATTCGCTCCCTCTTGGGGATCCGCCATTGCTAGAACATCCCACGCCTAATGGCGTTACAGAAATCGCTCAACGGCTGGTTCGGTTTCCGTTTACTCCTCCTGATGTGAAGCTCAAAAAGGACGCTGCGCTCTCGGTTGCGACGGACTGGTTTACCAAGCATGACAAGAAAGAGATAGATCAGCTCGGCAACTTCGATTTCCATGCTTCGAGCGGGCCAGATTGTGTAGGAGTGGTTCCAAAGCTTCACAACACCTCAGCGGGAATAGAAATTTATCAGCTTCCTCCGACGTTGAGCAAAGAGACGTTCGAAAAAACGGAGGGCCCGTATCGAGCCGGTGTGACCAAAAAATACAGCAACAAGAGATCTGGAAAAAAAGTTGCCAAGTTCAAGGTCGGCACTATGGCGGAGTCAGGCCTCGCCTGTTTTTACGTGTCACGGCTGTTGGGCCACCTTGTTGAAGTGCCGCCCGCAGCCTATCGAACGATGGATATTCAGGAGTTTGAGAAGGTCGGGGATCAGGCCCGAACGACTGGCCATCCGAGTTGTACGCAAGCCTGGGCTGATCTGCGATCTATGGCAAAGTCGGCCAATCCAAAAGTAGTTCTCTCGGGTGGCAAGCTCGTTTATGGGTCTCTAGCCCAGAATCCGCGAGGAGAAAATAGCAGTCCCGAAGACTATTGGACGGTCGGTGCAATTAGAGGCCACAGTTTCTACAAGGTTCTCACCTCAAGAGAGCCGGTAGCAAAAATTCTAGACTTGAACGACGTAAAGGCTCTTCAGGATTTGGCGCTGGCGCAAGACATGACCCGAGGCGTGATCCTGGATTCAATCTTTCGGCAGGTCGACCGCCTCGGCAATATCAGCATCGCAGTTTTGCAGCACTATGTGACCACCGAAGGCCAGGTAAAGTGGGATGACAAGATCAGCGACAAAGACAAGGCTGAAGCAGTAAGCCCGCTGCTAGCGCTGAAGCGCATCATGTACAAGGATAACGACGACGGGATGATGTGGGGAACGAATTCCATCTCGGTCACTCCGATCCTGAACGAGACCCATCACATTGATCAAACGATCTACAATCGATTGCAATGGCTGTCGGGATTGATGCAGGATAGCGAACCAGGTTCGGACGCAAAGATTAAGGACTACTTTGTGAATGCCGTCCACATCTCAGGCGATAACTACGATAAGCTGAAAGCGAGCCTCATTAAGCAAGCAGCATCGCTCAAAAGCAGAGTGGACTCCAAAGATATTCAGCTCGACCTCGATTTCGAGGGAACGATGAAGAAGCTTTACGCAAAAGAGATTGAGGCCGCCCAGGGCAAGACGTCGGACGTCAACGAGCCCGTTGTGCCCTCGCCGCCCCCGGACAACCCCACGCCGACTCCTACGCCGCCACAGCCTGATCTCAACACACCTCGTGAACGGGAAATCACCGAACACGCGACTCCAAGCGGAACAGTCGAGCTCGCCACCCGACCTTCGACATTTCCGGGACACCCAGAAATTTATGGCAAAAAGGACATCGAGAAGGAAAAGGAACTCGCTGGGATAGACTTTTACAACGGCAAGACGAAAGAGGGGTTGGATATTGTCTTAGTTCCAAAGACCTACAGCACTTCGCCCGGATTAAATGTTCATGCAATCAAGTTGCCCCCGGGAGTGAGCCGTCTCAGTTACGCCGAAGCCCATACAGGAAAGGCCCATTCAGGTGACGACAAGGTCATAGCGAAGTATAAGCAGTCCATTCCAACTCATTTTACTTATAGCCCCTCGATTCTCGGTTATTATCATTTGTCGCGGTTTCTTGATGCGGGCTATGTCGAGCCTGCCATCGTCCGCACGATGGACGTGTCCGCACACAAACCATTGGCTGATTTGGGCAAGGCAAAGGCAACCGGATCGAACAACCGACAACAGTGGACGGAGCTGAGAGCCTTGGACGACGCCCATAGTAACCCGAGCCTCTATACCCAAGACGGAAAACAGCTTTACGGTGCTCTACAGGCCAATCCCACCGGTGAAGAAAGTTATCCGCATCTGAGCGACCTCGGTGGGGCCGGCGCTTTTGCGGCTTCGTCTGAGTTTGCCAGAGTAACCAACCCAAACGCGCTTAAGCTAAACTACAAAGACGCGAGCGGTAAACTCAATCAGGCCGCTGTTCAGCAAATCGTGCAAATCAGAGATCTTTCCGACATGGTCCTCATGGACTTCATCATGAGCCAGGCTGATCGCTTCAGCGGTAATATGCATTCGGAAAAGATTTACCTGTGGATTGAAAATGGGATTTTAAAAAGCGAGAGTAAGAAAAGCGATCCCGCGAAGGCTGCCGAACAGTTGAAACAGATCCCACCCGATGGAGTTCTAGTCGATCGGATGATCATGAAAGACAACGATGCCGGCCTGATCAGCGGCAACTCCGCCAAGACTTATCATCTTCTGGAAAAAATCAGCCACATGGACTCCAAAACCTACAACCGGCTGCTTGACCTGCAAAAGGAGCTTCAGAAACCCGAAGTCGCGCAATGGTATCAAACCGAGCTTCTCTTTACCCAGGCTGACTTTAACACCATGAAAAATAACGTGGACCAAGCCGTCGAAATCGTGAGTAACCGCAAGGACAAAGGCCTTTTCTTGGATGCAAACCTGAGCACGACTCTCGAGGCCGAAGACAAGCAGGAACAGGAGCCCGACACGAAACCCGAGCCTGATAACGTCCCCAACACTCCGCTAGCAGTAATTAGCGGCTCCGTTGGCCGTTGGGAAAAAGACGCGCGCAATCTTCAAGCGGACGTAGAAACTGTGCAACGTCTGTTGCAAGCGGCGGCGCAAAAGCTACAAGCTACTGAGCTTGATCCGAAGGGCGTCGACGGAAAGATTGGGCGGCAGTCTGCGAAGTCGAATACGGTAGCTGCGATCGAAGCCTTTCAGAGCCGTTTCAACATTTCGATTGATGGCCTGATTGAGCCCGGCAGTAAGACATGGCAAGCGCTCCTACAAGCTGCAGGTAGCACCGAGCCTGATGCTGGCGGCACCACCACTCCGCAGGTAGTAATTACCGGCTCCGTCGGCCGCTGGGAAAAAGGCGCGCGCAATCTTCAAGCCGATGTCGAAACTGTGCAACGCCTCTTGGAAGCGGCGGCGCAAAGGTTGCAAGCACCGGAGCTGGATCCAAAGGGCGTTGATGGAAAGATTGCGCAACAGTCAGCAAAGTCGAACACGGTGGCTGCGATCGAAGCTTTTCAGAGTCGCTCCAATATTTCGATTACTGGATTAATTGAGCCTGGTAGTCAGGCCTGGCAGACACTCCTGCAGGTTGCAGGCGAAACTTAACCGAACCTGCTGTCGGTCGGTTTATGCGTCGAAAGGACTTGATGTATCTTACTCCCGGATTGCGACAGTGGCAGAGTCAGTTCCCACAAGCTTGGAAACAAGGGTCTAGCTCCATTGCTTTGGCGGCTTTGTCCAAGTTCCATTTACAACGACTTGGGTCTCGTCCACCAATGAGTTGTTCTGGATAAGACGGGCGACATCTTCCGATTCGATCCGCACGCAGCCATGAGAGGCTGCATAATCGGGCACAATCGGGAAATAATGCAGCGCGATGCCCCGGCGCTGCATGAACCACGTAACGTACGTAGCGCGCGAGTCGCTGTTAAGCCTTCGTTGGAAGCCTTGCACTGGATACGTTCCTTTGGGTGTGCATTTTGAGCCCGATCGCCGACTCGTGGCCTCGTTATCACAATTGAGACCTCGTAAACCTGCACCGGGTGACGTTCTAAATGGCCCTGTTTCCTGGCTATCAGCATTGGGCCCAGTCCAGGTAAGGGTGAGCCAATGATCAGGATCGTCCAGGCTTACCGAAATTTCCCGTATGTAGGTCTGAGGATCATCGTTTCGTAAAGGACCAGCGGCTTGCAGGAGGGCCTGCCACGTCTGCCCGCCTGGTTCAATTAGTCCATCAATCGAAATATTGGAACGCTTCTGAAAAGCTTCGATCGCAGCGACGGTATTCGACTTCGCAGACTGCCGCGCAATCTTTCCATCAACACCCTTCGGATCAAGGTCAGGAGCTTGTAACTTTTGTGCCGCCGTTTCCAAGAGGCGCTGCACGGTTTCCACGTCCGCTTGAAGATTGCGCGCGCCTTTTTCCCAACGACCGACGGAGCCGGTAATCACTGGTGGCGGAGCAGTGGAGACATTGTCAGGCGCTACTGTCAAAGCTCGCGGCAGGACTTGGGAGGTCGGCTTTCCTGCGTCCAACGCCTCAAGCTTCTTCGCACGGGCCAGGCGCTCCTTCAGAGTCAGCTTTGCCGGGCGTGACTTCTTTCGCTTTGCTTTTCGGGAACCGATTGATTTTGCGCTTCGACGACGTCTTAACTGCGGTCTTTTCTTTGGCATAGGTTGCTCCTTTTGTGACGAATTCGAATTGGTTAATGCAGCGCGCTCAGGCGACGTTTTTCCGAGTGCCCATTGGTAATGTCCCCGGGATCAGCACTGGTACCCTGCACTTGAACTTCTATCCAATCGGGCGCACTCAATTTGAAGTTTCGCTTGATAACAGGCCCTGTGAAGTCATCTACTTCTTTGAATGTGTTCCTGCGGCGATCGTAGAAGTAAGTCTGCCAATGCCACGGCGAGTGTCCTCCAGAACTGGCGGTGCTGAAAACAAAGAACTGCGAATCCGGCGACCACTCCATCTTCTGAACGTTGCGGCCGTGCTCGCCATCCGGAGATTTAAAGTCCTTAGTCGCCAGGATGGTGCCTTTCATGTTGCGAATCTCGACTCGCGATTCATTGAACGGGGGATCCGGATGTCTTCCAACGGATAACACGCAAGCCCGCAGCTGCTGATCGGGCGACGTCAAGCCAGGGCATTTGACTGGTTGGGGAGGCGTGGGCCCTTGAGTTGTGGGTTGTTGAGCACAAGCAACGACAAAGAAACTAATTGCAACGCAGATTGAAAAACGCATAAGGGATTCCTTTTGTTTCACAGGTGAGCGCCGATTCTAGGAACGTGACAAAAAGAAAGCAATCACACAATTGCCCCAGAGCGTATTGCCAAGGTGATTAGAGCCCCATCTTACGCAATGCGAAGGCGCAGAAACGCCTCGACACAGCGAGGCGGCTACAACATTCACGCAATGGCTCTTAAGGCTCGGTGCCACTTATACATTACTTATTGCGGTTCACGGCCAGGCGGTGCCTTTCGTATAACCAAGGGTTTCAAGCACGCCGCGGTCGAGGCCACGCAAAATTTGTCGCATTAGATTCAGTGTGCCCTCGGTGAGGAAATATGCGCCGTGAATGTCTCCGACGCCCTGCTGGAAGAAGCTCGAGCAATCCGCGTCCCAAACATTATCTGTTGGCGACGCCGGTTCTGCCAAAGGCGGGCGATGCGGAAGACCGCTTCGACCCAGGCGCCGCATGCCGAAATGCTTCAGACCTGCAGACGCGCCGAGGACAGTGTCGCGTCCAGTGTAGAGCGCCGTGATTCGGTAGGTGAGATTGGCCACAGCGTTGCCATCGTCGTTATCAGGCGCGCCTTCGTCGAACAGGTCGCTATCAACATCGGCCGCGACCATCAGCAGTTGATTGATGAGACTAACAAGCAGTGGCTGATTCTTGCGGGTCCAGGCGGCGGCCATTGCTTTTTGCACGACATAGTTACCCATACTGTGAGCGATCAGGGACACTTTGGCCTTACAGGCTTTCGCTGGATTGGCAATGGTTTGCTCTTGTTTCTTTGTCAGCCAATCGAACAGTGCGCTCAAGATGTCTGTTAAATCGTGCGCACACAAGCGCGCATGCGAACGATCAGGCTCATAACCGAGGACGCTGCCGCGTGATGGCCAGTCGAACAGGATGCAGAGGCCAAGGCTCTCCGGACCTTCAAAAAGTTTGCCGCAAAGGTTCTCATAAAAGGCTGCGGCTTTTGCAAACGTTTGGTTGTAACCATGAACAAGAATCGTCACATGACTTTGTTTCTCGTTCTCTGCCTGGTCGTACTTCGGAAACTTATCCGACGCCCCGACCAGCAACTTCTGAAAGTTGGCGGCAGTAACTTTCCGCCAGTTCTTGATGTCGGTGAGCGACTGTTTATCGCTGACCCAATAAGTCATGCCATCGGTGCTGACGTCAGGTCCAACGCCGCCCTGGCTCCGGCTATTTATCATCCAATACTTTGGCATCTTGTTAAAAGGGTTGGTTGGTTATTTGATTTCTTTAGCAGCCGGCTGTCACCGGCTGCGTTTGAGCCTTTTACAAGATTTGCGAACCGAAGTTCAAGACTTGTTTTCAGGCGAATCAAATCTCCCGTCCATCGCGAAATTGAATTTCGCCGGTGATGGGGGAAAAATGGCAGACGCAACGGACTAAATGCGCGGCTCTACTAAGGAGCGGCCTCTTGATTATGAACCGTCCCGGGTCCGTCGCACCATGCTGTGATCCGTGCGTCTATTGCAGGAAAATCTGCATGTTAGTAAAGTCAAAGGTCACCGCGTAAGGCTTGAGGAAATCGTGGCCGATCATGCCCGAGAGGTGAAAGCCAAACATGTTTTCCCAAGGGAACGGTCCATCGTAGAGACCGGGCACGTTCTCTTCCTTTATGTCTCCGAAGGAAAGATGATGCACGGTGTATGGCACAATTTTCAGCTTCCCACCGCCGCCGGCGCCTTCTTCAGCTTTGTTTTCCTCAAGCTTGATTCCGGCTTCCTTGATAACCGACTCCGCCAGTTTGACACCCGCGCCCATCAATCCTGAGTCAACGAAAAGCAGCGTGGGCGGAAGCGTCTCCACGCGACCCCAACCCACCATGAAATGGTCGCTCGCCATCCAGATCGGAACCGCCACTCTTTTGCCTGGCGACTTTTTAAATTCCTCCAGGCTTTTGGCGTCCTTCCGGCGCAGCACAAGCTCGCCGCGCGGATAATCCATGGTCGCCAGGAAATGGTAAAACAGAGTCGTCCCGATGATTCCGTCGATTTGTTTCACGCCAAATCCTCCCGAAAGTTGGCGCAACGGAAGCATTGCAGTGGGCACATTTTTGATGGTCCAATCGCCGATGGTGAGTGACTCAATCCGCCCAAGCTGGACCTCAGTGTGCTGCCCGCCCGAAAAGGTGCCTTGCACCGCGGCGAATTGCGGAGCACCGAGCTCCTTGGCGAAGTCCGTGTCGAGCGTGACCTCCGAACCCCCGGTATCGATGAAGAAGGTGACTTCCTTACCGCCGTTTACGCGCACGTTGAGGACCGGCAGCGGATCGGTCTTTAAGAACTTCACACGCGTACTTGTGCCGTTGCCTTGCAATTTATAAGGCGTCTGGCCCTTGAAGCTTTCCAACATCGCAACGTTCAGTGTCGGATACTGCTCAATAACCAGCTTGTTGCCGCTCACGTTGACGCCGTTCAACGCAGCCCCTGCCTTTTGGAAATCGTCGCGGCGATAAAACGTCTCGGCCAGCATGACTTTGGCGTCGGTCTCATTGGGCCGCAGGATCATCGCTTTTTCGAGCCATTTCTGCGCATCATCGAGGCGGTTGGAAAGCAACGCGATGCGACCCAACTGGAGGGTTGCTGAATAGTCGTTCGGATCTTGAGCGGCGATTCGCGAGTAGAGTTCGCCAGCCTCAGCAAACTTCCCAAGCTGAAAGAGTCGATCGGCCGAATCAACTACTGGTTCCTTGGGCTGGGATGCCGCTTGAGCTAA
>JAALOD010000083.1:3309-4058 GCA_013372845.1 Candidatus Udaeobacter sp. | reverse complement strand
TGCGCTTGTGCGGCGCGACACGCCAGCACCGCGTGTTCTTCCGGCTTTACGAAGGGAGGACCCCAGAATGCCATAACCGAATCGCCGACGAATTTGTCAACGACCCCGTGGTGCTCCTGAACTGCGAGGGCCTGCAAGCCAAAGTGCCGGTTGAGCAGCGTCACCATCAGCAAAGGAGTCAGCCGTTCCGACAAGCTTGTGAATCCGACCAGGTCAGCGAACGACACGGTCATATCGCGCCGCCCGCTACCTACTGCCTCCGCACCGCGTTGCGCAAGCACGTGCTCCAATATTCGCGGGTCGATGTACTTGCCAAAGGTCTGCTTCATGCGCTCCTTCGAGCGCAATTCTTTCACGAAAAAATTAAAGGAATCGGTCAGTCGCCCCACCTCATCAGTGGAACTGACCGGTAATTGTATATCGAGATTGCCTTGCTGGACATCGCGCATAGCGGCAGCCAACGACCGCACTGGTCTGCTAAGCCGGTTTGTGATGAGCGCCGCCACGGTAATGCCTAGCAACACCGTGGATATTGTCGCAGCAATCGTTAACCAGAATACACGCCGCTCGCGTTGCTCGGTTGCCTTCGCAGCGGAGGCGCTCCACGCTGCCATTTTCGAATTGACCGACTCGCGTTGATTTTGGACGGTGCGCTGAATGTCATTAAGCAGGTTTAACTGCTGATTAGCCTTGTCATGTTGGCCGGCGAGCTGCATGTCGAGCACCTCGCGCTGGCGATTATTGATAAT